>JAURLY010000141.1 GCA_030830945.1 Gammaproteobacteria bacterium
AGATATTGATGACGAGGATCAGGATGAGTCGACAGACGATGCACACCAGTACGCTGGTGAATCATTACACTCAAAACCCTTTGTAATCACGTATTCAGGTACTTCAGAAGCTGATGCAGATGACATTTTGTTCATGACCAACAACCAGGGCTTTATTACAGCCGTTGATGCGAGTAACGGTCAGGAAATCTGGTCATATATTCCTTCCGAGACGCTGCGAAACGTCAAAGTTTATCGAGATAACGAAGATGACGCCGACCATGTTTACGGAATTGATGGTGAGGCTACTGTATGGGCGGAAGAAGCCGATGGAAGCACCGCATCCAATTTTGATCTGGGTACGGCCTATATGTATCAGGGAATGCGTCGCGGTGGTCGAACTTATTTCGGCTGGGATATTTCCAATGCCGATGACCGCAGTGGTAATAGCTTGCCGATTACCGAACTTTGGAAAATTACTGGAGGCAGTACCTCCGGCTTTGCGGATCTGGGGCAGACTTGGTCCAAGTTGACCCGAACTAAGCTCTATTACAACTGTTCATCCAATCAGGGAAATGCTGGTTGCACCATTAAAGACGTTTTGGTTTTTGGTGGCGGCTATGACACTTATTACGATAACGTCAGCCATACCTTTAATGAAAACTCTGAGAGCCAGGCGGTATTGGGTAATTCGGTTTACATTGTGGATGCGCTAACGGGTGCCCTTTTATGGTCTACCGGCAATAGTGTATCTCACTCATTACAATTACCCGTTTACAACAGCGTACCCTCAGACGTGAACCCTATTGATGTCGATGGGGATGGCGATATGGATATGCTGTATTTTATTGATTTGAGCGGTGATGTTTTCCGGGTTGATTTTGACCAGACCGAAAACATTACTTCAGAAAATTATACTACAGGGGGGCAAATAGCTGATCTGAGTAAAGCCTCGGCTTCCCTGAAGTTTTACCACGGTCTGGATATAGCGCTGAATGTGGCTCCCGGACGAGGTAAAAGCTTTTTCTCCATCTCTGTAGGGTCCGGATATCGAGCTCACCCAAGATATGAAGAGAGCTGGAATAACAGCTTTTATGTGCTGATCGATGAAAATGTAAGCGGACCCTTGCAAATCAATACTGGCACAGATGAAGATCCTGTTTATGCCATCAGTTATCAATACGTGGAAGATGCTGACAGCAACCGAGGTATTATTACCCGAGGTGATTTACACCAGTTTTCCAACAATGACCCTTACGATTACGGGACCGATGGTTACTTTGGTTACTACAGGGATTTCACTGGAGAGCATGAGAAGATATTGCAGTCATCGGTTACCTTTAATGGTGATATCCTGATCAGCAGTTACTTGCCAAATGGCACCGACAGTGCGTCTAACCCTTGCGGTACAGCAATTGTAGGTAGTGGGCGTATCTACAAGTTTAATGTGCTGACTGGCCAGTCAACCTTTGATATTGACGGCGATGGTGTTGTTGACGACTCTGATGCTGAATACATAGACTTGGCTCACGAGGGGATCCCTCCGGACCCAACCATCCTGTTGGTGCCCGAGCTGGTAACCTGTATTGGTACAGAATGTTCAGATGAATGGCTGGAGCTGGAAACAGGCCAGGCAGAACGGACATACTGGCGAGAAGAATGATGCTTATCGGGAATAGAAAATGAAAAAAAACCTTCTCAAAGCAAGTGGTTTCACACTCGTTGAATTAATGATTGTTGTGGTCATCATTTCTATCCTGGCGGCGGTGGCTATTCCCGGTTATCAGAGCTTTGTTCTTGAGTCCAAGCGGTCTGAGGGCACATCGGCCTTGATGCGAATAATGGATATGCAAGAGCGGTTTTATATAAATCAGTTCCCGCCAACCTATACAACAGATTTAACACAGCTGGGTTATTCGTCAGACCCTGTAGTCACTGAGTCTGGCTTCTACAATATTTCCGCCGCAGCCTGTGGTGGTGGCATTACATCTTGTGTGATCCTTAAGGCAACAGCGCAATCTGAAGTTGCTGCCGACGGGAATCTGACCTTAAATAGTCAGGGAACCAGAACCCGGAATGGCGCTGCCGGCTGGGAATAGGGTAGGTATATTTAGGATCGGATAGTTACTCGTTTTCAGACGAGAGACCGTATTTAGCCAGCTTGTACCTAAACTGGCGACTGGTGAGGTTCAAACGCTCTGCGGCCTTGGATCGGTTCCATTGCTCAGCATCCAGAACCGCTTCAATAATCGATTTTTCCACAGAAGCCAGATAGGCATCGAGGTCGTTAATTTCCAGCGCATCTACTCCTGTGGACTCGTTAACGATGTCCTTGCTGAAAGGTAGTTGTATATTTTCTGGCAGAATCAGACTGTCTTCACAAAGTGCCAAAGCCCGGTGTAAAAGATTTTCCAGTTCTCGCACATTGCCTGGGAAATGGTAAGTTTTTAAGCGCTCGAGAACCTGCTCGCTCAGTTTAATGTCCTCACCCCCCAGCGAGTCAAGAATGTAGCGACTCAGCAGAGGTATGTCTTCTCCGCGCTCCCTAAGTGTTGGCGTCTCCACGTGTATGACATTCAGGCGATAATACAAATCCTGGCGAAAGCTGCCTTTTTCGACTTCATCAATGAGCGTCCGGTGCGTTGCGCTGAGAACCCGCACATTGGTAATGATTTCTTTTTGTGCACCAACAGGCCGGATTGCTTTTTCCTGAATCGCTCTGAGTAGCTTGACTTGCATATCAAGTGGCAGGTCAGCAACTTCGTCAAGGAAAAGCGTGCCGCCTTCCGCCGCTTGGAACAAGCCAGCTTTGTCAGCGTGAGCACCAGTAAAGCTGCCTTTCACATGACCAAAAAATTCACTTTCCATCAATTCCGAAGGAATGGCACCACAATTGACAGCAACAAATGGCATGTCCCGTCGATGGCTTTTCTGATGGATGGCCCGGGCTACCAACTCCTTGCCGGTTCCAGATTCCCCGGTAATCATAACCGGGGCCTGGGTTAGCGATACTTTGCCAATCAAAGAACGCAGCTGCTTGATTGGTGAGGTTTCGCCGATAAGAAAATTTTCAGGTGTTTCATCTGAGCTGCCTGATTTATTCTCTAAAGCATCAGTTACCAATGCCTTGAGCCGCTCATGGCGTATTGGCTTGGGTAAAAAATCGAAGGCGCCTTTTTTCATGGCGTCGACGGCAACGTCGGTAGTGTCGTAGGCCGTCATTACTGCTATGGGCGCATCTGGAAATGCTTTTTTGAAACTTTTTATTAGATCTATCCCGTTGCCATCCGGAAGGCGAACATCGGTCAATCCCATATCAAAGGTTTCGGAAGAGATAAGCTTTTTCGCATCGGTAAGCGTCGCCGCTGGAAACGCCATAAACCCCATTCTTTCCAGGCTGATACAGAGCAGGTTGCGGATATCTTTTTCGTCTTCGACGACCAAAATGCGTTTGTTATTCAATGGGCTGCTCAGCTCCTGGGTGACTCTATGGGACAAGTAATTCTAAAAAAACCTGATTCTTGGGCACTGTTTTCGTATAGGTAGTTTATCGAAGCAAAGTTGGCCTCACAAAATTCCCTGGCCAGATATAGCCCCAGTCCAGAACCACCCTGTCCGGTAGTAAAAAAAGGATCAAAAATTTTCTTTTGGTCCTTGGGGCTAATTCCTGGCCCATTATCCTTTATGTCAATGTAAATGTAGCGGTTGTTATCTGCTTGCGTGCTGGTAATTATTTGCTTTGAAACCTGGTCATCATAGGTGCTGTGACGTATGCCATTTTCAAGAATATTAATCAGGATTTGCTTCAAATGTCGCGGGTCAAAATAAATCTGATGGTTTTCCCCTATCTCTATTACGGTATCGCAGGAAGTTCCATTTATAAGGCTTTCCCCGAATTCCGATATCATTTCTTTTATCCAGCTGGTCAAATCAATCACGTGTGGGCTTGGTTCAACGCGCCGGGATAACTGTTGAACCACATCTATTATCTCGTTCATGCGTGTGCAGTGGCGATCAATGATGTCAGTCAAATCCCTATCTGATTCGGACAAGGTTGAAGATTGCAAAAGTAAATCGTTGGCTTGCTGCACGGCGGATAGGGGATTGCGAACTTCATGCGCCAGGCTGGAAGATAATTTTCCAAGAGACTGTAGTTTAATAAGCTGCGCCCTCTGTCTTAAGTCTCTTGTGTCATCAAGCCAGACAATGGTCTGTGGGTTATCTCCGTTATCCAGCAGGCTAAAACCAGGCTGCAATGAGATCCCGGAAAAATTATGGGTAAAACTGGCCACTGGTCGGTTTGGTTTTTCCTGCCAGTTTTTGAAGGCTTGAAACAATTCGGGGAAATCCTCCAGATGGCTATGTAAAGAGAAACTGGCCCCCAACATATTTTGTGCGGAATGATTGGCCATCTGGATTTGAAATCGGTCATTTAGAACAACCACTCCTGTCTGCATGCGGTCAATAATCTGCTGGTTGAGTTGTTGCAGATTCTCGGCTGTCCGCTGGTGAATTCGAGCCTCTTCCTGGGATTTGGCGATTCGTTTTGCCAGCCCACGGAATGCCACAGTCGACAGAAAGATCAGAAGTCCTAGCACTCCTGATGGAAAATAGACCGTGGGAGGTAATCTGAAATCCAGGATAAGCGCGGTCTGGGCCGCAAAGGTTGCCAGCGTTGCAACAGAGGCAACCAACAATGCCAGGCGAGTTGGCAGCATTAGTCCCGCAAGCGCGGCTGAAGGCAGCATCAGAAAGAATATGCCGCCTTCCAGACCATTACTGGACCAGCCCAAAATAGAGAGGGCGATAACATCAAGGAGACAGCTTGCACAGCTGAGCCAGTCCAATTGCCTTGACAAAAATGAACTGAAGCTGGTTATGGTGGCGACCAGAAACCAGACTGACGAGGTGAGTAAAAATATCCCGGGTGAGTGAATCGCAGCAAAAAAGTTTTCGCCCAGTAGTAGGTATGCGGCAAGCAAGATGCCAGATAGGCTCAACCGGTAGTTGTGAAATATTCTGTTAGTAGGGTCTTTGTGTTCCACAGTAGGCAAGTCTGTTTTGTTTAGTAGTGATTATGCGTGAATCCTGTATTTAAACCAGTTTTGTCATTTATTTTGCCAAGAGCATCGCCTTTGTGGAAAATGGCTCGCCTTTCCCAAATGTAGTGAAGTTCTTGAAAATAATTGTTTGCCAGACAAATCCACGAGTAGGCGATATCGGTGGAAACGCGGACCGCATTAGCGACCTGATTCGTATGCACCCCACCGCTGATGCCTATGTGTTCCCTGAATTGGCCTTAATCGGATATCCGCCTGAAGACCTGCTGCTCAGACCGAGTATGCAGCGTCGAGTAGAGCGTGCACTTGATCGATTAAAGCCGCTGTCCTATGACAAATGGTTGATAGTCGGTTACCCCATTGTCAGGGAAGGGAAGTCCTACAATTGTTGCGGTGTTTTACACAATGGGGAAGTGCTTGCCGAATATTTCAAACGGGAATTACCTAATTATCGTGTTTTTGATGAAAAACGATATTTTGTTGCGGGTGAGGCACCTGTGGTCATTGATATTAATGGCTTTCGCATTGGGTTAACGATTTGTGAAGATCTCTGGTTAAGTGATCCCGTCAAAGAATCAGTAAATGCAGGGGCTGAGTTGATTGTTAACATCAATGCCTCTCCATACCATTACAAAAAGCATCTTCAACGAGTTCAAGTAGCCAGCCAGCGAGCTAGTGAGAACCGTGTCCCCGTCATATACACACATATGGTGGGTGGACAGGACGAACTGGTATTCGACGGTGGTTCTTTTGCTGTTGATGAGAGTGGTGACCAGATATATCAAGGCACATGGTTTGAAGAATCTACAGACCCTATTGAAGTATCGCGCAGTGTCGATAATCGGGTTGTGTTGACATCAGACTGCTTGACTCCAGAGCCAGACCCAATTCATGGCATGTATTCAGCGCTGGTCCTCGGGGTGCGGGACTATATTGAAAAAAATGGGTTTAAGGGTGTAGTTATCGGCCTCTCCGGCGGTATTGATTCCGCATTGACCCTTGCTATTGCCGCAGATGCGCTTGGGCCTGAGAGAGTCGAAGCGGTCATGATGCCGTTTCGGTATACCTCGGAAATGAGCCAGGATGATGCTGCCGACCAAGCGAGCAGGATGGGCGTAAGTTACAAATCAATCGGCATCGAACCTATGTTTGATTCCTTTATTAATGCGCTTTCGACAGAATTTTCAGGATTGCCAGTTGATAAAACAGAAGAGAATATTCAGGCAAGGTGTCGTGGGTTATTACTCATGGCTATCTCAAATAAAAAGGGCTACCTGGTATTAACCACGGGGAACAAAAGTGAGATGTCAGTAGGTTATGCCACGCTTTATGGCGATATGGCTGGCGGATTTGCTGTGCTAAAGGATATTTCCAAAATGCGAGTGTTTGCCCTGGCACGCTACCGCAACTCAATTCGCGAGGTGATTCCGCAGAATGTCATTGACCGGCCGCCTTCAGCGGAATTAGCTCCAGACCAAAAGGATGAAGATAGCCTGCCTCCGTATGAAGTGCTCGATCAGATACTGGAGATGTATATCGAGGAAGATATGAGCGCCCAGGCAATTATAGAAGCGGGCTTTGATGCAGAAATTGTCTACAAAGTTGTCAGGTTAGTGGATATTAACGAATATAAACGTCGCCAATCGGCAGTGGGCCCTCGCGTGACCCCCAGAGGTTTCGGAAAGGATAGACGTTACCCGATTACCAATCTCTGGGAGATTGGCGACTAAAGCTGCCTCGATTATTCCCTATATTGCGGGTTATAAAGATCTCGGGTATCAAAGCCAAGCTCTTCAGGGCGATCTATCATCCCTAGTGTTAGGCGGTTCAACCATGATCGCTTTATGCCACCCTCCATGTCCTGATAGCGGAAACTTCCGTCCGAATTTAATGCCGGATGATTAGGGTAGTTGTATGCCAGGACTTCCACTGCGTTGTTCGCTTGCTCGGTATAGCCTAGCAGGGTGTATCCCTGAGCCATAACAGCGAGTCCATCGGGAACAGCAGGTGAGCCCTGGAAGTTTTCTACCACAAATTTCCCTCGATTGGCTGCAGCCAGATAAGCACCACGTTTAAAGTAATAATTGGCGACATTAATCTCCTGCCGGGCCAACATATTTCTTATGTAAATAAGTCTTTTTCGGGCGTCGGGTGCGTAAGAACTTTCAGGGAAACGAACCAGTAGCTCGGTAAAATTGGAAAAAGATTCGCGTGCGCTACCTGGGTCTCTCGTAGTTAGATCTACCGGAAGAAAATTGCCGACAAAAGAGGTTTCGCGAGTAAAGTTAATCAAGCCGCGCATGTAGTATGCGTAATCTACATTTGGATGCTCAGGGTGCAGTCGGATAAATCTATCTGCGGCCGCCAGGGCCGCTTCGTGATCGCCTGCCTGATAATGTACGTAGACCAGATCCAGCTGGGCCTGTTCGGCATAATCGCCAAATGGAAACTGTGACTCCAAGGCCTGAAGATAGTTAATTGCCCTGCGATATGACGCATTTTCGATTGCGTTTTGGGCTTGTTGGTAAAGTTCCTGCTCGGCCATGCCGGCACCTAATTCCTCCTCTTCACTATTGAAAAAAGAACAGGAGGCAAGAAACACCACTGTGAGCAATATCAAAGTGCGCGCAGAATTCATGAAAAATCTCGGAAAAGTTATGAGTGACATAATTGTTATAGAATCCGGCTATTTAACCACAGGCCGCTTAGGGTATTAAAGGGTGTCATAGTAAACAAATGATTGATATGGAAGAACAGGTACCAGAATATCTCGATGGACAACGTTCAGACATCATCGCGTCCGATTTGTTTCCTGATTATTCGCGATCGCGTTTGCAGGCCTGGATAAAAGAGGGCTCGCTGAAAGTAGACGGTGAAAAGGTCCGTCCCAAAGACCGGTTGGCTTCTGGCCAGAATTTACGACTACAAGTAGAGCTCGATTCCCAGGAACGCTGGTTGCCGCAAGATATTCCTCTATCGATTGTCTTTGAAGATGACCATTTGCTGGTCGTCGACAAGCCGGTTGGTATGGTCGTTCACCCGGCGGCGGGGAATCCCGACGGCACACTCTTGAACGGGGTTTTACACCATGCTCCTGAAACCAATCATGTCCCCAGAGCCGGAATTGTCCATCGTATTGACAAAGATACCAGCGGTCTTTTGGTTATAGCCAAAACCGTTGAATCACAGATTTCCCTGGTTCGCCAATTGCAAAAAAGAAGCGTGAAGCGTGAATATCTCTGTGTTGCCGAAGGAAACTTCACAGCAGGTTCCACCATAGATGCACCCATTGGGCGGCACCCACGATCGCGTTTAAAGATGGCTGTGGTTTCCAGCGGAAAACCCGCCATTACCCATTATCGAATAGAGCAGCGATTTTTAGCCCACACATTGCTAAGAGTGCAGTTGGAAACTGGGCGAACACACCAGATAAGAGTACATATGGAGCACATCAAGCATCCGCTTGTGGGTGACCAATTATATGGTGGACGGGCAAAAGTACCGGCTGGGATATCCCAGGACTTCCGCGAATATCTACGTGCCTTTCCTCGGCAGGCGTTGCACGCGGCGCAATTAACCCTCACTCATCCCTCCAATGGAAAACTCATGAGTTGGCAAAGTGAGTTACCAGAAGACATGAGGCAGTTATTGGATCGACTGGCAAAATTTGACGTTGAAGAGCAGGGCTAAGTCATGAAAGATGAAACCAGTGCATTTTTAAACCTGTCTTGGGAAGGTCTTCCCGCTGGAGTAGGGGCCACGTTTACTACGAGAGTGGGGGGCAATAGCCTGCCACCATTTAACAGTTTTAATATTGGCTGCCATGTGGGTGATGAGCCCGCAAATGTTGACCTAAACCGTGATTTCTTAAAACAAGCCATTGGAACGGACAATATTCATTGGCTCAAACAGGTTCATGGTAATGAGACTTCGCAAGTTCGTGGGAAGTTCGTAAACGAGATCGAAGTTGATGCTTCCTGGACGACTCAAAAAGGGTTGGCCCTGATAATACAGGTTGCAGATTGTATGCCCGTACTTGTCGTTGATAAATCGGGTTCCAGAATTGGTGCTGCGCATGCGGGCTGGAGGGGACTGTGCAGTGGTGTTATCCCTCGGCTTCTCGAAGATATGAGACTGCCGCCCAAAGATGCGCTGGTATGGCTGGGCCCTTGCATAGGGCCTGAGGCGTTTGAGGTTGGTCCGGAAGTATTTAAATCATTTATGAGCAGCCCTTTTTTTCTTGCGGCGGATGTAGATGCCTCTTTCTCTCCCGGGGAAAGAGACCGTTTGCATGCGGATCTTCAAATGCTGGCTCGAAATCAGCTTGCCCAACTTGGATGTGAGTCTATCAGCGTCGAAAAATATTGCACTTTTAGCCAGCCAGATCTCTTCTATTCCTATCGAAGAGATGGTGTAACCGGCCGTCATGGCGCTTTGATCTGGATCAATACAAACTAAACTTATCGATCCCGGGCTCTTGATTTCGACGAGCCTTCCCCCATCTTTTGCCTCAAATAACCTTATTTTTTAAGAGCGTGGTCGCGACAAAGTGAGCGATCCGAGAGGAGAAGAGCATGCGATTGGACAAAATGACATCTCAGCTGCAAACCGCACTAGCGGATGCGCAGTCTATGGCGGTAGGCCTTAATCAGACCGGTATAGAGCCTGAGCATTTGATCCTTGCGCTGATCGAACAGCAAGGCAGTTCCGTTAAGCCAATGCTGGCGCAAGCAGGATTCAAAGTTCCGGATTTAAAAAAGTCCCTGCAGGAGAAAATCGAAGGATTTGCCACCTTGAACACTCCTTCAGGTGATGTTCAGCTAAGCCCTAATCTGGCCAAATTACTTAATCTCGCAGATAAACAACGTCAGGACTTCGGAGATGCTTATCTTTCTGGCGAAGTTGTCATGCTGGCAGCGCTAAAAGATAAATCCGGTGTAGGAAAACTACTTGCACAGGCTGGATCTGCTGAAGAGTTCGCCAATGTGGTTAACAAACTTCGGAGTGGAGAAACAATTATGGACCCTGAAGCTGATAGCAACCGGCAAGCGCTGGAAAAATATTGCATAGACCTGACGGAGCGCGCGGAGAATGGCAAGTTAGATCCTGTTATTGGTCGTGACGATGAAATTCGACGAACAATCCAGGTTCTGCAGCGTCGAACCAAAAACAATCCGGTACTGATTGGTGAGCCTGGCGTTGGCAAGACTGCCATTATTGAGGGTATGGCACAGCGTATAGTCAATGGTGAAGTGCCCGAGGGGCTGAAGGACAAGCGTATTCTTTCGCTCGATCTGGGTGCATTGCTGGCGGGCGCCAAATTTCGTGGCGATTTTGAAGAGCGACTAAAGGCGGTTCTTAAAGAGCTGTCCAAGCAAGAAGGGCGAATTATCCTATTCGTCGATGAGATCCACACCATGGTCGGGGCGGGTAAGGCCGAAGGCTCCATGGATGCCGGTAACATGCTTAAGCCAGCACTGGCGCGAGGCGAGCTTCACTGCGTTGGTGCCACAACACTTGATGAATACCGAAAATACATTGAAAAAGACGCCGCACTTGAACGTCGTTTTCAAAAGGTTTTGGTCGATGAGCCTAATGAAGAAGACTGCGTGGCGATATTGCGTGGGCTGAAAGAACGCTATGAAGTACACCACGGTGTTGAGATTACCGACTCGGCAATTCTTTCGGCAGCCAAATTGTCAATTCGCTACATCACAGATCGGCAACTGCCGGATAAGGCTATCGATCTTATAGATGAGGCTGCCAGTCGTATCCGTATGGAAATCGACTCAAAACCGGAATCCATGGATAAGCTGGAACGTCGACTGATTCAGCTCAAGATTGAGCGCGAGGCCATCAAAAAGGACAAATCAGAGGCAGCCCAGAAACGACTGGAAAAAGTTGACCAGGACATCAAGGAAATTGAGCGGGAATATGCCGATCTGGAGGAGATTTGGAAATCCGAAAAAGCCAGTGTAACAGGTGCGGCACAGATCAAATCTGATTTGGAGCAGGCCAGACTAGAGGTTGAGGCTGCGCAGCGTGCTGGCAACCTGAATAAGATGGCTGAATTACAGTACGGCAAAATCCCTGAATTGGAAAAATCACTGCAGCAAGCACAGCAAGCAGAAAGCAAGGATAACCAGCTATTACGCAACAAAGTGACTGAGGAAGAGATTGCCGAAGTTGTTTCAAAATGGACAGGTATCCCCGTTTCCAAAATGTTGGAAGGGGAGCGCGACAAACTTTTGCGCATGGAGGACCAGCTTCACAAGCGGGTGATTGGTCAGGAAGAGGCGATTGAGGCAGTTTCCAATGCGGTTCGACGTTCCCGTGCCGGCCTTTCAGATCCCAATCGTCCAAATGGCTCATTTCTGTTTCTTGGGCCGACAGGGGTAGGTAAAACCGAGCTATGCAAATCTTTGGCTGAATTCCTGTTCGACAGTGAAGACGCCATGGTTCGCATCGATATGTCCGAGTTTATGGAAAAACACTCTGTTGCACGCCTTATAGGCGCACCTCCTGGCTATGTCGGCTATGAGGAAGGCGGCTATCTAACCGAAGCAGTGCGTCGCCGTCCATATGCGGTTCTGCTGCTGGACGAGGTCGAAAAGGCCCACCCGGATGTGTTTAATATTCTTCTGCAGGTATTGGACGATGGTCGCCTGACAGATGGGCAGGGCCGAACAGTCGACTTTCGCAACACGGTGATAGTAATGACCTCCAATCTCGGCTCAGAAGTCATCCAGACCATGTCGGGCGAGGAAAATTACGAACAGATGCGCAAGTCCGTCATGGAAATTGTTGGTACGCACTTTCGGCCGGAATTCATTAATCGCGTTGATGAAGTGGTGGTATTCCATCCGCTCGGACGCGACCAAATTGCCGGTATCGCCAGCATCCAGCTTGGGCTGCTTAAACATCGCCTTTCTGATCGCGAGCTTTCCCTGGAGGTTTCTGATTCTGTAATGGATTTACTCGCGGAGGCCGGGTATGACCCTGTTTATGGCGCCCGGCCACTCAAGCGAGCAATCCAGACTCATCTGGAAAACCCGCTGGCTCAAAAAGTCTTACAAGGTAAATTTATGCCTGGAGACGTCATTCAGGCGGATGTTATCGATGGTGAGGTTAATTTTGTCAGTTAGCTTATGTGCTTGGTTTAAATTTTTTCATGCGCGTAGAAATTAAATAATCTGGAAAAACATGGGGCTTCCTGCCCCGGTAAAGTAGCGTTGATCGCTTAGGCATCCGTGCCTCAGTCCCACCAGTGAAATGAGGGGTGCCCTAACGTGGAGAGCATGGGCACCGCTCAGAACCTGTAAAACATCCCAAGCCAATAATGCAAATAATAATCATTATTATTTGATAAGACAAGGGTGCAAGAAATTTATTTATAAAAGCAGGGCTTGGCTAACTTTATAAATTATTTAGTGAGAAGAAATGGATGATTTCGCGAGGTGTAAATAGAAAAATTCAGAAACTCAGTCGCAATAAGTTTCGGCACGCTTTTGCCAGTTGGTTTGTTGGGTGGCAATTTCTTCTTCGCTCAAATAGCGCAGCTCGCCAGTTTCTGGGTCAGGTGCGCGTACACGGCGATTTGCCTGGATTTGAGCGAGGTTTTGACGAGCTTGTTGGCATAACTCAGGGCTCTTAACAGGATTTTCGACTTTTTCGACTTCAGGGATTAATGGCTGTTGCCCCGGCGCAGAAACAGCTGCTGTTTCCTGGACTTGTGGGGCGGAGTTGCTTGATCCTGAAATAGAGGGAATGCCACGAATATCAACGGATTCTGCACCTGACTGGTTTTCCGGTGGATATTCAGAAAAATGAGTAACGCCGTTTTCATCGGTCCACTTATACAGAGGGGCAGCCTGAGAAAATGTTGCCGCTGCCAACAAGCAGGTTAGAAAAAGCTTATTCATGTCGTAACCCAAGGAGATTCATTGTGGCTATCATAGCGTTCAAAAGAACTTTGACCAATGGCTGTGATTTTCTTTCATTGACAAAATGACCAGTCTGGGACAGAATCCCGCCCCAATTGTGATGCCGACACCCCTTACCGGGGAAATTCGGACCTTCACAGTTGCTTATCAGCAATTGTGAGTATTGAAAATCGGGCTTACCAGCACGAGGCGAGCTAGCAGGATTTACCTTTCCGCTGTTAGCGAAGTCAAATTGATGATGCACCCATTCGGGTTGTCTTCTCTTTATCCTCTGCTATTTTTCATAAGGTTTGACGTCGGCTGGTTATTTAATCTGGCTGAGGATTTACTATGGCTGAAATGCTTTCAGGCGGCGATATACTGCTTAAAGCACTGAAGGATACCGGTGTCGAAATGATTTTCGGCTATCCCGGTGGTTCGGCGCTGCATATATACGACGCAATTTTTCGTCAAAAAGACATCAAACATATTCTTGTTCGACACGAGCAGGGTGCAACCCATGCTGCTGATGCTTACTCTCGTGTTACAGGAGAAGTGGGCACTGTTCTGGTGACTTCGGGCCCCGGAGCGACAAACGCTGTGACCGGTATAGCCACTGCCTATATGGATTCAATTCCAATGGTGGTTATTTCTGGCCAGGTTATGAGTCACCTCATCGGTGCCGATGCTTTTCAGGAAACCGACATGATCGGTGTGTCTCGCCCGGTTGTTAAACACAGCTTCATGGCGAAGAGCCCTGAAGAAATTCCTGAAATAATTGCTAAAGCTTACTATCTGGCGCGCACAGGTCGTCCTGGTCCTGTTGTTGTGGATATTCCCAAAGATGTGACCGCTCCGCATATCAAGGTTGTCTACAAGTACCCTGAAAAAATTGAGATGCGCTCATACCAACCTGTTAAGCGTGGGCATGCCGGCCAGATCAAGAAAGCGATCAAGGCAATACTTCAAGCTAAACGTCCAGTGTTGTATGTGGGCGGTGGTGCTGTATTGGGTAATGCTTCCGAGCAAGTTCGGGAATTGGCGGAAATACTGAATTTCCCGGTAACCAATACCCTGATGGGGCTAGGTGTTATTCCTGGTGAAGATCCCAGAAATATGGGCATGCTGGGCATGCACGGCACTTATGAAGCCAACATGGCTATGCACCATGCGGATCTAATTCTCTGTCTGGGCGCACGTTTTGACGATCGCACGACGAATGCGACAGCCAAGTACTGCCCGGATGCGACCATTGTTCATGTAGATATCGATCCAACGTCGATTTCGAAGAACGTCAATGCCCATATCCCCATCGTCGGGCCACTGGATTCGGTTGCTCGTGAAATGGTGAATGTATTCAAGGCCACTGAAAAGCGTCCGGATACGGATGCGCTAGAGCAATGGTGGGAGCAATGCCATAACTGGCGTGCCCAGCATGGTTTGTTTACACACCCCAACCATGAGCCGAGCAAGGGCAGCATGATCAAGCCTCAAGACGTGATCAAGATGCTGTATAAAGTGACCAATGGTGATGCCATCATTACTTCCGATGTTGGCCAGCACCAGATGTTTGCGGCGCAGTATTATCACTTTAATCGTCCGCGGCAGTGGTTAAATTCTGGTGGTCTGGGAACCATGGGCTACGGTTTGCCTGCAGCGATGGGCGCCCAGTTTGCTGACCGTGATGCGACCGTTGCCTGTGTTACCGGCGAAGGCAGCATCCAGATGTGTATTCAGGAGCTTTCCACCTGTACTCAATACCATTTGCCGCTGAAGATTATCAACGTGAATAATCAGGCGTTGGGCATGGTTAAGCAGTGGCAGGATATGCAATATGAAGGCCGTTACTCTGAATCGCTGTATGAAGAGTCCCTGCCCGATTTCGTCAAGCTGGCGGAAGCCTATGGCCATGTCGGAATGAAGATCACCAAATGGGAAGAGCTCGAAGAAAAAATGCGGGAAGCCTTTGCCATGACGGATCGCTTGGTATTTATGGATATTCAGGTGGATCCCATGGAACACGTGTATCCCATGCAAATAGCGATGGGCTCCATGCGTGATATGTGGGTTAACAAGACGGAGAGAACCTGATGACTATTGAACAAAAGCGCATTATCTCCGTTTTAATGGAAAACGCTCCCGGAGGTTTGTCCAGAGTAGTAGGACTGTTTTCCCAGCGCGGTTACAATATCGACTCTCTGAACGTGGCCCCCACGAATGATACCAGTCTGTCGCGACTGACCCTGACCACTCGTTGTGATGACCTGGTCATTGAACAGGTTACCAAGCAGCTGAATAAGCTCATTGATGTTGTGAAGGTTCAGGACATCACTGAAGGCAGCCATATTGAGCGTGAATTGATGATGATCAAGGTGCGTACCAGGGGCGACGAGCGCTCAGAGGTAAAGCGTTGTGCCGATATTTTTCGTGGCCAGATTATTGATGTTGGCCCCAACTACTACACGGTTTTAGTGGAGGGGGACGCGGCAAAGCTGGACGCGTTTATCGAAGCGCTCGCCGAAATGCGTGTGCTCGAGGTTGTACGCTCCGGCGTGTGCGGAATTGCTCGTTCTGACAAGGCACTGACCTTATAGGCCAGTGCCCTGGCGGCAATCATTAAATTGAATTTTGAATTGATACTTTTGAATACTTAGGAAACAACCATGCAAGTCTATTACGACAAAGACGCAGATCTATCCATCATCCAGAACAAGGCCGTTGCCGTTATCGGCTTTGGATCACAGGGGCACGCGCACGCGTTAAACCTGAAAGATTCTGGAGTTAAAAACCTGACAGTGGGCCTGCGCAAGGGCTCTGGTTCCTGGGCCAAGGCTGAAAATGCTGGTTTGGCTGTAGCAGAAGTCGCTGAGGCTGTTGCCGGTGCAGACGTTGTCATGATGCTGGTTCCAGATGAAAACCAATCAGCCATATATAAGAACGATGTTGAGCCTAATTTGAAAAAGGGCGCAACACTGGCGTTTGCTCACGGCTTTACGATTCACTACAACCAGATCGTTCCTCGCGAAGATTTGGACGTGATCATGATTGCGCCAAAAGCCCCTGGACATACAGTTCGCAGTGAATTTGTTGCTGGTGGTGGTATCCCTGACCTGATTGCTATTCAGCAGGATGTTTCAGGCAATGCGAAAGAGACTGCGCTGTCTTATGCCTCCGGTGTAGGTGGTGGTCGCACAGGCATCATCCAAACATCTTTCAAAGACGAAACTGAAACCGATCTTTTCGGTGAGCAAGTCGTTCTCTGTGGCGGCACAGTTGAGTTGGTTAAAGCGGGCTTTGATACTTTGGTAGAAGCGGGATATGCGCCGGAAATGGCCTACTTTGAGTGTCTGCATGAGCTCAAGCTGATTGTTGATTTGATGTATGAGGGCGGTATTGCCAACATGAACTACTCAATTTCTAACAACGCTGAATTTGGTGAGTACATGACTGGCCCACGCATCATCAATGATGAATCGCGCAAGGTGATGAAAGACGCTCTGACGGATATTCAGAATGGTACTTATGCCAAGAACTTCATTACTGAGGGTGCAATGAACTATCCACAGATGACTGCCTGGCGCAGAAACAACGCTGCGCACAAAATCGAAGAAGTTGGTGGTCAGCTGCGAGCCATGATGCCCTGGATCGCAAAAAACAAATTAGTCGATCGTTCAAAAAATTAATTTGTGCTTGTATAAAAAAGCCTCCTTCGGGAGGCTTTTTTTATGGGTTTTCGATTGCCGATATCCAGAAATTTTTAAAAATAACTTGGAACTGATTCGGCCGAGGAATAGAATGCGCCAACTTCTTAATACATCTATATGCATAGCTATGATTTCAGCAATCAAACCAATGCCGACTTGTCGCCACACCCTCTGGGTGGCGCGCGCGATTGTGCGTGGCTTTATGTCACATGCTGTGAGACCGAATAGATTCATTTAAGTCATTAATATAAGAATTTTAAAAAGGCTGCAGTGTTTTTAACCCTGCGGCCTTTTTTTGTTGTTTGGTTAAAAACCTCGGCAAAAAAGCGAGGCAAGAACGATGTCCCTTCCATTGAACTATCTAGTGGTGCTGGCTGTTTGGTCAACAACCCCTCTGGCGATTGTCTGGAGCAGTGAATCATTTGATCCTATGGCCGCGGGAGGTTTTCGCTTGCTTATCGCACTGGTGGTTATTCTAGTGATACGACCAATGCTGTCCGCGCCCGCACTGGATTTCAAGACAAATTGGAAAGCCTACCTTGTATCGGCCATTGGCTTGTATCCTGGTCTCGCGCTTGTTTACTGGGCAGCACCTCTTCTACCTTCGAGCTTGATATCAGTTATTTTTGGTCTGGCCCCATTTTTTGTTATGGGAATAAATGCGTTGGTTTTTGGTCAGCGGGATTCGACGGTTGCACAGATTTTGGCTGTCGTTTTGGCATTTGTAGGATTGGCCGTACTCCTTGGCTCTGAGAATAATGGAGGTAACTTCTCCTACCTGGGATTAGTGTTCATCATCTTGGCTGTTTCTTGCTATGCCTTGAGTACACTTCTGGTTAAAACCTATGCCATGGAGATGCATGTGCTCAATCTGCTTACTGGCTCAATGTCGATCGCTACACCTCTTTATCTACTTACATGGTTGATTGATGGGGGAAGCCTGCCGGCAACACCTTCCATTAAAGCGATTTTAGCCATTTTGTATTTGGCCATTATTGGTTCTGTGTTTGCCTATATAGCTTATTTCTATCTGTTGAAAAGGCTGTCTGCAACTGTGGTTAGTTTTATTCCCATGATCACTCCGGCAATCGCTGTGATTTTGGGGATTAC
>JAURLY010000142.1 GCA_030830945.1 Gammaproteobacteria bacterium
AAATATAGACTTCCAACTTGTGGTCTTCTGAGCTTTCGGCTTTGTGCCGGCAACTATGAACTGTGCATCTGGCAACAGTCTTGCTGCTTGAATTATTTCCACAGTTCCTTTTCGGAATGACGTGCCCCCTAAGCTTAGATAGGTTAGTTTGTTTTTTAAACAGAACTTCTGCTTGATTTCGTTTTCAAGCGCAGGTGAAGAGTTGAATGTTGAGAAGTCGATAAAGTTGTAAACCACATTCACATTGTTCCTAGTGTCTTTGCCTAGACTTCGAGCTTCGACCTCGCTAATACAGATAACCTGATCAGCCAGAGAGCGTATTAGCCATCCATAAAAACGACGTCGCACATTATATTTTCCGCCAATACATACTTCACGTACATGCCAGATCAGTGGATAGCCTGCCAGCTTAGTTGATATCGCGGTGATCAATAGAATAGACGAGTTCAGATGGACAATATCTGGCGCTTCTTGGTGTAGTGTTCGGATCTGGCGATAAATTGTAAGCGGCGCTTTAATAAGCTCGAGAAAAAACCAGGCAAGAGTCGGCCAATTATGGATTTTGGCTAAACCAACAAGCACTCGTCCCACGCTCATATAAGGATAATTGATATCACTTACAGCAACCCGTGCCTCATTTTCGAAAAATGGTTTCATGTCGGGATATGCGCATAGGACTTTTAGCTGCGAAAAACCCAACTGCTGTAGTCCGATAATTGTATTTTTGAGGCTTGTTGGTGCCCCTCCTAGGACCTGCCCGTGATGAATAAATAGAATTCTTTTGTTGTTCACAGCACCGGTACTCGCAAACCGAGCTTTCTATCCAAACCAGCAATCTGCGACACGATTAAAAGCCCCCAAACGAACATTGCGGTACCATGCAGGTCCGGTTCATCAAGCCCCTTGGTCAAAACGGCGCCATAATAGATAGAGCCACTCTTGTTACGGTTAAATGAAAAGCCACCAATCTTAGGGTAGAAGTGCTTTTCCCATTGGGATGCCAAATGCAACGCAAATGCAATAATTTCATCTCGACGATAATCTAGATGCTGATGGCAGTGGCTGAGTACATAGATGGTATTAAAATGTTCACAGGCATCGGTTGCCTTCATTCGGTCGAGGCATAAGTCAACATGGCTTTTCTTGATCAGTTCGTGCGTTCGATTGAAAATCGCTGCCGCCATGTATAGCTTCATCAGGCCACCAACCAAATCATTGGCTTTTGGCGCTGCGCCAGGTTTGTGATATCCGGAATGGGTTTCATAACGCTTGATTGCTTCGAAATATTTGTCTGCTGCAGCTTTGCGGGCATGAATATCAAGAGTTACAAAATGACGCAGAAAGAAAAGCTGGTGGTTGACATGACTGCCTGCACCCCACGGCTTATTCCAATTCAATCTATCGACAAAGCGCGTTACGTCATTGGCAGTAACCGGGACTTTTTCTGTAAATCGCCGTGGCTTCGCTCCCAAGTTGATCAGGGCTGCGAGCGCTTGTCGAAGTTCAGCTCGCTTATTCTGTCGGTTGAAAAGTAGTTCTTCATCAAGATAGATAAATCCCTTCACCAAGCGTTTCAGGCGCGATCGACGAGCGACGAGAGGGTCAAAAATAGCGCCAGACTGAGTCTCGAAGCTTAGAATGAATGTGGCGATTTCAGCCGCGACGCTATCATCGATCCGGTCGAGAATATAAAGTACGCGCGCTGCAAAGGTGGCTTGCCCTAACCCCCAGTGTGTGCCTTTGGGTACGATGTCGCCACTCCAACTGAAGCGGTATTGACCAGGCTGAGTAGGGTCACGCATTTGAGCGACAAATCTGGGTGTCCGCTCCTTTAGAGTTTCGATCAACTCGACAAGGGGCGATTCATTCATCAATGTTGCTCTTTTTGACAAGATAATTACCAATTACTAGAACATCTATGCCAGTGTCGTAGAAGCACTTGATCGCTTCCCTTGGGTTACAGACGATAGGTTCCCCTTTTATATTAAAGGAAGTGTTTAAAAGAATAGCTTCGCCACTAATCTTGCCAAACTCAGTAATAAGTCGGTGATATCGTTGATTAATGTGAGGGTAAACTTTCTGTGGGCGCGCGGTATTATCTTTATGAACTACTGCCGGAATTCGATTTTGCATACCCTCATTGACTTCAAAAGAGCTGACCATGAAGAGTTCTTCACGCGCACCGCGTAAATATGCGTCATAAGCCTCGGCGGCGATACTCGGGCAGAATGGTCTAAATTTCTCGCGGTATTTAACCTTGGCGTTTATCAAATCTTTATTAGCGGGGTCTAGCGGACTCATGAGGATCGATCGGTTGCCCAGAGCACGCGGTCCTGCTTCCATACGACCCTGGAACCAGCCAACTACTAGATTACGTGCTAAATATCGCGCAGTTATCTCTTCTATATTCTCGTAATATTTATGATCAATACCACGATCATTCAAAATCACCCTAATTTCATCATTACTAAACTCAGGGCCAAAGTAAAGGTTGTCGAGCTGCTTGTGTTGAAGCATAGAATTATTCTGATAGTGAACATAGAGCGCCGTGCCGACAGCCAAGCCAGCATCCCCTGGGTTGGGATATACCCACTGCGTATCCAGCCTTCCCGAATACCATAGATTCTGATTGAATTTGACATTCATGAAGAAGCCTCCCGCGCACACCAAATGTCGCGTTTGCTCCTTTTCTAGCCAAGGCAGGATGATTTTAAAGGCCTGTTCTTCAGAGACGCGTTGTACTTCTGCGGCGAAATCCTCAATGCCGACACTCTCGCAAATGTTGGCCATCGGCTCTGCGTCTTTGCCATGATAATGATTGGCGCCATGATCATGCCAACGACCAAAATCTCCGTAGTTATGCGGTCGTACAAGAACGCCGTCTTCGAACTCGGGGTAATAGCCTTTGAGTAGACCTGGTTTAGGTTTCCCATAAGGTGCAAGGCCCATTACCTTCCATTCCTCACTGCCGTGACGCCAACCCATTGCTTCGGTCGCGTTGGCATAAAACCAGCCAAGCGATGAATCACCGCCAAAACGTGCCAGATTTTCGATCTGATTATTTTGAATACGCCAAACAGCTGCACTTGTACGATCACCAATGCCGTCAATAGTCACCCCTAGAACTTTGATACTGGTGTCGATGCCAGATGTGTAGGCTGCAGAGGCAACGTGTGCCAAGTGGTGGTCTATCAGTTCAATTCTGCAATGCGGGGAAAGTTTCATTGGTTTCTGATAGCGAGGCAGAATTGGCAGATTCGGCTTCGAACGAAAAAATGTCTTAACTGACAATTTCAAGCGCGATTTCTCGGACGGTTTAATATTTTCAGGTATGTCGAAGAAGACGCCAAACTCCGGTTGGAAACTTGTAGTTGGAATAGCTAAAACATCAATGTTTTCTGATGAGATTCCTCCTGCTTGAAGGCAGTATTTAATCGCCTTCAACGGAAATGTCGTGTCATTTTTGCATCGCGTAAAGCGTTCCTCGGCAACATCGGCGACAATCTCGCCATCGACGATAAGCGCGGCCGCGCTGTCGTGCCCGAAACGGACGCCAAGTATCTTCATGACAATTTCCTCGTTATCTTTCTAACGTATTCATAAAAAAAGGCGTTTTTGAACTTAATCTCCTCCCAAAAGCGGGCTGGGGGGGAAATGGTTTCTAAGTTTTTCGGAGCGGGCTTCAAATGATTCTTGAGAAAACGTTCGAACTTTATGTTCTGCCTCTCATAATCAAAGTATTTGATATAGGTGTCTTGCATTGCGTCAGCCATCTGCTGCCTCAAAGCCGGAGAGTTAATCAGGCGTTTTAATGCGCGGTACCATCCGCCAGCTGACTTCGCCAGCAATCCATTTTCACCATCACGAATAAACTGGAGGTTTGAAGGGAGAAAATCTGCCACGACCGGAATGCCCAGCTTTGCGAAAACAATCATTCGCCCCGGGTTAGAAGGCATTTTAAATTTAAGGATGTAGTCATCCTTATTATCGAGAAAAAAACGGCTTACAACGCTTTTGCTGCGTGTATTTTGCTTCACTGGCATGCAGGCGGGCACAATACCGATATCGACTTGTGATAGGTATTTTTCGTACACATCCATGTCCCATTGGATATGCCTGACCTTTACATTTCGCGGCACACCGATGTTCCATTTCCCCAATTGAGCTATGTTATAGACTGCCCAGAACTCGATATCGTATTCATTTGCAAGCTTTTCGAGTGCCGCGGTGATTTCGGGATAGATCGCAGTCAGATGGATTTTATTGCCATGGTAGCCAATGATTATTTTTTCTTGATTCTCATGCGCCTTTTGCATTAACGGGGCGTTTGGGTATTCATAATATGTATAAATAGGAAGGTTATATCGCGAGAAAAAATCCTTCATCTCGATACTATCGACAACGAGTAAATCTGTATGATCAAGATAGATTTCTACTTGCGAGCCGCGAGGGTCAAGCAGAACTGTTTTTAGCGCTGGATTCAGCGTCTTCGCGCGCTTCATTTCCTCAAGATCCGCAGGATAAGTCGGGAAAAATGCTATGTCATACGCTGTGTAATTATCCAAGTCGTTAAACGTAATATCCCCAAGCGTTCTAAGTCCTTGGGCGTAAAACTGCGCAGCCGCTGCATCAGGTGAAAATGTATTGAATACAAACTTTAATTGGTCGCGTGCGCCCATATGAAACTATTCTTGTTTTGTGCCAATAATCGGGTGGTTTCTTTGCATTCTGAAGATGAGATGATCAAGATTACAAACGCCAGACTCTGATGCCAAAATATGCGAGCGCCATAGGATCGTAAGTAGATTTGATGTCGACAAAAATGGCGTTTGGCTTGGCTTTTGCCAGCAATTCGGGTAGAGGCATGCTTTGATAGAGGTGATGTGGTACTGCGACAATGATGGCGTCTGCCGGAGGCAGATCTTCCCAGTTGGTGAGGCGGATGCCGTATTCACGCAGAGCGTCGGCTGGTTCGGCGATGGGGTCGTGAACGCTGACTTCGCAACCGTAGTCTTTCAGTTCGCGCACGACGTCTGCGACTTTGCTGTTGCGCAGGTCTGAGCAGTTTTCTTTAAAAGTGATACCGAGGACGGTGACTTGAGCGCCTTTGATACCGCTGCCGGCGTTAATGAGTTGTTTGATAGTGCTTTGAGCGATGTAGGCTGCCATGCCGTCGTTGATGCGTCTACCGGCGAGGATTACTTGTGGGTGGTAGCCAAGCATTTCTGCCTTGTGTGTTAGGTAGTAGGGATCTACGCCGATGCAATGTCCCCCAACCAAACCGGGACGGAAGGGCAGAAAGTTCCACTTGGTGCCTGCGGCTTGTAGGACTTCAAAGGTGTCGATACCCAGCCTGTCGAAAATGATGGCCAGTTCGTTCATCAAAGCAATATTTAGATCGCGCTGGGTGTTCTCGATAACTTTTGCCGCTTCGGCAACCTTGATGCTGCTGACGCGGTGCACGCCGGCGCTGATGATGGATTCGTAGAGTTCGCCGACGGCCTGAAGGGTGGCTTTGTCATCACCGGAAACGACCTTGACGATTTTGGTAATGGTGCGCTCCTTGTCGCCGGGGTTTATTCGCTCCGGGCTGTAACCGACGTGGAAACCTTGTTTCCATAGGAGGCTGGATTCCCTTTCAAGGATAGGGATACATACTTCTTCGGTAGCACCAGGATAAACGGTGGATTCGTAGATGACGGTTGCGCCGGCTTTCATGTGCCGGCCAACTGTGGTGCTGGCTCTGATTAAAGGACAAAAATCTGGAATGTGGGCGTTATCTACTGGTGTAGGCACGGCGACGATCAAAAAGTCGGCCCGCGCAAGACTGCTAGGGTCAGTGGTGACTTCGAGACCGTCCGGCCGCATGGCGGCATGAAAGTCTTCGGTACTGACTTCTCCAGTTGGGTCGCAGTGCTTCTGGTAGCTGGAGATCTTGGCTTCGGAGAGGTCGAAGCCAATGGTCTTGAAGCTCTTGCCGAATGCGATCGCCAAGGGCAGACCAACGTAGCCGAGGCCAATTACGGCCACAATTGTGTCTTTGGAAATTGTCATACTTTATACCTTGAAATAATCTCGGTACCAAGCTACAAAGTTGGCCACCCCTTGTTCAACGGGGGTCGCGGGCTTGTATTGGAATTGCTCGACGAGGTCGGTTACATCGGCACATGTGTCGGGTACGTCACCCGGTTGAAGGGGCAGCATTTCCATGTCGGCTTTTCTGCCAAGGGACTTTTCCAAGGCTCCGATGTAGTCCATCAGTTCCACTGGGCTGTTGTTTCCAATGTTATAGACACGCCAGGGCGCCAGACTGGTGGCGGAATCGGGCGTCGCACCGTTCCATTTAAGGTTCGGCAGTGCTGGTCGGTCGAGTACGCGGATAACACC
>JAURLY010000143.1 GCA_030830945.1 Gammaproteobacteria bacterium
CTTACCTCCCCTCGGTGGCAAAACCGGTCATCTACTGGAAACCTGTCCAGACATTGAACTTCTGGCTCTGGACAACTCCGCCAAGCGACTCAATGATGTTCAATCCAATCTGGAGCGCCTAGGATTTAAATCCGTTTTGCAGGCAGCCGATGCAGCCGCAATTGACAAGTGGTGGAATAAACGACCGTTTGATCGCATTTTGCTCGACGCTCCCTGTTCCGGAACAGGCGTCATTCGCCGGCACCCGGATATTAAGGTTTTGCGCCGGCCCACCGATATTGACGGTTTTCGACAACAACAATTACGCCTGCTCGAGGGTCTTTGGCCAACTCTGGCAGAAAACGGGTTGCTGCTGTATGTCACCTGCTCAATAATGCCTGCTGAGAATGAAGTTCAGATTGAGCAGTTCTCTGAGAGACATCCTGAAGCTGAAGTACTGCCTGTTAATGCTGATTGGGGAACCAGTCTTCCTTTGGGTAGGCAACTTCTTCCCGGGGATCAGGGGGCTGACGGCTTTTATTTCGCCTTGTTAAAAAAACGACGCGGAAACTGAGGAATAAAAATGAAGATAGTGATTATCGGAGCCGGCCAGGTCGGAAGTACGTTGGCAGAAAATCTCGCCAGTGAGGACAACGATATCACGCTTATTGATCTCGACGAGCAAAGCCTGAACGAGCTTCAGGATCGACTCGATATTCGCATTGTTCACGGTCAAGGCTCACATCCAGAAGTGTTGGAACAGGCAGGGATTGAAGATGCGGATATGCTGGTAGCCGTGACTACCCATGACGAAGTCAACATGGTCGCCTGCCAGATTGCTCACTCACTGTATAAAACACCCCAAAAAATAGCCCGCATCCGTTCGGAGGGGTATACCCGCCCACACATCAGTAAAAAACTTTTTGGCGCCCAAAACCTGCCGGTAGATACCGTTATCACACCCGAAATTTTGGTTACCGAGCATCTTTATCGACTAATCAGCCAGCCCGGCGCCCTCCAGGTTCTTGAATTTGCAGACGGTGAAGTCCAGCTTATCGGCGTACGAGCTTCATCTGACGCGCCGATGGTCAATGAAAAAATATCGGCCCTTAAAGAGCATATTCCAGGGGTAGATGTTCGAGTTGCTGCTGTTTACCGACAATCAGAAGCCATCATCCCTACGGGAGATACCGTGATCCATGAAGGAGATGAGGTATTTTTCCTGGCGTCAAAACGCGATATCCGAAAAGTGATGGCCGAGTTGGCGGACAAGGAAAAACCCTATCGCAAGATTATTGTCGCCGGCGGCGGCAACATAGGCTTTCGTTTTACTGAAGCTATCGAAAAAGATTATCTCACCAAGGTAATCGAGCTGAGTTCGGAGCGCTGTAAATTTTTGGCAGATAACCTGAGTCAGGCGATTGTTCTTAATGGTAGCTCGTCTGACCAGGACCTTTTGTTGGCAGAAAACATTGACAGCACAGATGTATTTCTCGCGTTAACCAATAACGATGCGGCAAATATTATTTCTTCCATGCTGGCTAAAAAACTGGGAGCAGGGAAAGTTATTACCCTAATCAACAACTCTGTCTATGTAGACATGATGCAAACATCTGACCTGGACATTGCCATTTCTCCCGCCCAGATCACTACAGGTAAATTGCTCACATATGTTCGACGCGGAGACACTGTACGTGTGTACTCACTTCGACGAGGTGCCGCTGAAGCCATGGAGATTATCGCGCATGGAGACAGCAAGAGTTCCAAGGTGGTGGGACGTAACATTGACGAAATCCACTTGCCCGAAGGGACAACCATCGGCGCCATCGTGCGTGAGAATAACGGCCGCAAAGTCGCATTAATGGGTGCCGGAGACACGGTTATTGAAGACCAGGATCATGTCATCCTGTTTCTCTCAGATAAGTCACAAATCCGCAAAGTGGAACTACTGTTCCAGGTAGGAGTTGGTTTCTTTTAACCTCCGGTCGTTCATATGCTTAGATCTGGCGTTATATTCAAAATTCTCGGCTTATTGCTGATGCTCTTCAGCTCAAGCTATGTGCTGCCTATGTTGGTTTCGGTGATATATAACGATGGTAAATTGCCGGTTTTTACCTACGCCTTCCTGATCACCTTCAGCCTGGGCGCCCTTATCTGGATGCCCTGTGCCAGATATACCGACGAATTACGTGCCCGCGACGGTTTTATGATTACGGTTCTATTCTGGTTTGTGCTTGGCCTCGCCGGATCACTACCCTTCCTTCTAAGCGCAGCACCGGACTTAAGCATCACCGATGCTGTCTTTGAATCAATCTCTGGTCTTACCACCACCGGTGCTACCGTTATTCAAGGGCTGGATACGCTACCCAAGTCATTATTATTTTATCGGCAACTCACGCAGTGGATGGGCGGTATAGGGATCGTCGTAATTGCCGTAGCCATTCTTCCCATGCTGGGTATTGGTGGTATGCAGCTATATCGCGCAGAAACTCCGGGCCCGGTTAAGGACAGCAAGCTAACACCCAGAATTGCGGAAACGGCTAAAGCACTGTTCCTTATATACCTCACCCTGACCGTCAGTTGTGCGGGTCTGTATTGGGCAGGCGGAATGAGCCCCTTTGATGCCATAGCTCACTCTTTTTCAACAGTATCTATTGGCGGATTTTCAACACACGATAACAACATGGCCTGGTTTACCCAGCAACCAGGCATGCACAGCGATTTTATTCTGGTTGTCTGCATGGTGTTTATGGTGATTGCGGGCCTAAACTTTGCGCTGCATTACTACACCTTTCCTCGCCACACCCTTCGACACTATTTCAAAGACACTGAGGCCAAAGTGTATTTCAGCCTGCTTGCTGCCAGCATGGTTTTTGTCACAATGGGCTTGGTCATCTGGAATACCTACCACTTCAATGGCGGTATACGGCAAGGTTTTTTTCATACCATTTCCATCATGACAACCACCGGGTTCACAACCGATAATTTTTCGGTGTGGCCCCAACATATTGCTTTTTCACTGATCATTTTGTCTTTTTTTGGTGCCTGCGCCGGCTCCACTGGAGGCGGTATAAAAATTGGCCGGATGGTCATTTTGGGAAAGCAAACCATTCGGGAAATCTCGCGCTTGATTCACCCCAATGCTGTTTTCCCGATAAAAATGGGCAAGCGCCCTGTTAACCCCAGAATTGCCGACGCCATCTGGGGATTTTTTGGCGCCTACCTGATTATTTACTACGTTATGGTCATTATCTTGCTAGCCACAGGCCTGGATTTTGTAACCGCCTGGTCAGCGGTTGCCGCAACCATAAATAATTTGGGACCCGGGCTTGGGGAAGTGGGACTGAATTACTCTGAAATTAATGATATCGCCAAATGGGTGCTTTGCTTTTGTATGATTCTGGGTCGGCTGGAGTTATTTACTTTGATCGTACTGTGCGTGCCCATGTATTGGCGTAGTTAGGCTATTAAATTAAGCCACAGCACTGGTTCACGATTCTTTATAAAAATCTCGACCATCTGCCTGGTTTTTAAATCGCTTGTACTCCCACTGGTACTGGGTGATATCAAGCTGACAAAGATCCTCTATTCCCTTATTCATAGCATCGACCGAGACCTGAGCATCCTCTGAATAGATATCTTCTGGCGGTTCAAGAAACCCCAATTCAAAGCCGCCAGGAACCCTCAGCGCATAACTGAAAAGAACTTCTGGCTTCGTTTTTTTTATCAAGTTATGCACGAGGGTTAATGTGTAGGCTGGAACACCAAAAAATTTTGAATAGACTCCGCTTCCTGAAACCGGAACCTGATCAGGCAAAATTATGGTTTGCTCGCCGCGATTTAATGCTTTCAATACGGACATCACACCCCGAGAAGTCGCGGGCACAAGAGTCGAAAGCGCTGAAGCAGATCTCGCCTCCCGAACCAAGGGGTCAAGTTGCTCCAATTTGGGCATTCTATATATAGCGGTTGTTTTAGCTTGATCTCCAGACCACATGCCTGCCATTTCCCAATTGCCAAAATGAGGAATCAGCAGCAGTATGCCGCGATCGCTGGAAACGGCTTTATCAAAGAGATCCCGGTTATGAAATTTTAGTATTCTGGATTGCCGCCAATCCTCGCCCCGCAACCAAACCGAGCTGGTTTCCAGTGCCCAACGTGCCGACTGGGCCATGCTTTCTTGCGCGATTTTCTTTCTTTCAATTGTGGTTAGCGCGGGAAAGCAAAGCTCAAGATTGCGTTCCGTTGTTCTTCGTTCGCGAATATTCAGGGCAAAAAGTATTCGGCTCAAAACATCCGCAATCGTCCGGTTTAAACCCAGTGGTAACAGGGAAAAGAAACCCATCAAGCAACGGACAAAAAACAAACGCATAGGAATACCTTAATTATTAAGCGCGCATTATACGCAGTCAGCTGCTTCATGCCCTTATACACAAGCACACAAGCGGCTATAATCGCCGCCTTTGTCCGACCTTTGTCAAGATAAAGCCCGGAAATATAACGCTATAAGGGCTACTGAGATAACGTGAATACTGAAACAGAAATTATGGAAGGCGCCAAAACCTTTCAGGGGCTAATACAGCTCTTGCAAAAATTTTGGGGAGATTACGGCTGCGTGGTGCTTCAACCTCTTGATATGGAGGTTGGCGCAGGTACTTTTCACCCGGCTACATTCCTGAGAGCTATTGGCCCCGAAAGCTGGAACACTGCTTACGTCCAACCCTGTCGTCGCCCGACGGACGGCCGCTATGGTGAAAACCCTAACCGTCTGCAGCACTACTACCAGTTTCAGGTCATCCTGAAACCTTCTCCGGAGAACATTCAGGAACTTTACCTGGATTCCCTGAAGATGCTTGGTATCGACCCAACCGTGCATGACATCCGTTTTGTCGAAGACAACTGGGAGTCTCCCACCCTTGGCGCCTGGGGGCTTGGCTGGGAAGTCTGGCTGAATGGCATGGAGGTCACACAATTTACTTACTTCCAGCAAGTAGGTGGCCTGGAGTGTTTTCCAGTGAGTGGTGAAATCACCTATGGACTGGAACGCATTGCCATGTACTTGCAGGGCGTGGACAGCATTTACGATCTGGTATGGGCTCGATCCCCTGATGGAGTCCCCGTTACCTACGGCGATGTTTTTCTGCAAAATGAAAAAGAAATGTCTGCGTATAATTTTGAGCAGGCCAATGTGGATTTTCTTTTCAAATCCTTTGACGAATACGAAAGCACGTGTAGCCAACTATTGGGCCAAAACCTGCCATTGCCAGCTTACGAAATGGTGATGAAGGCTTCTCATGCATTCAATTTGCTTGATGCCCGTCATGCCATTTCTGTAACCGAGCGCCAACGATTCATACTGCGAGTTCGCACCTTGGCGCGCTCCGTTGCCCAGGCTTACTTCAATTCCCGACTGGCACTTGGCTTCCCCCTGGCATCCAAAGAGCTCGCCGATGAGGTGATCGCTCTTCACAACAAGGAGACCTCCAGCTAATGTCGACTGCTAACTTTCTCGTCGAGATTGGTACCGAAGAGTTACCGCCAAAAGCACTTCGATCACTCCGGTCAGCCTTTGAAAAGGGTATCTGTAACGGATTAACCCAAAAGGGCATAGGATATTCCTCACCAGAAGGCGAAATGGCGGCACCCCGTCGACTGGCCGTACTCATCAAAAATGTCGAATTACAACAGCCCAGGCAAAAAACAGAATTGCTGGGCCCAGCGGTTTCTGCCGCTTTCGATGCATCGGGCGCACCCACAAACGCAGCCATTGGATTCTCACGCAAGGCCGGTGTTGATGTAAGCGAACTACAGCAGGTAGATGGCCCCAAAGGCCCTCGCCTCGCCCATATTTCGGAAACGCCTGGAAAAGCGACGATTGATTTATTACCAGATATTGTCAGCGCCTCTCTCGATAGCCTGCCTATTCCAAAGCGCATGCGCTGGGGAGCCAAGCGCAATGAATTTGTTCGCCCGGTTCACTGGGTATTGATGATGCTTGGAGATCAAGTTGTAAAGGGGCAAATACTTGGTCTACATTGTGGCAATTCCAGCCGCGGGCATCGTTTTCACGCACCTGGTGAAATCGAAATTTCCAGTGCCGACAGTTATGCCTCCACGCTCCGTGAACAGGGTAAAGTCGATGTAGATTATCGTGCCAGATTGGAAACCATAAAAACGTCTGTCGCCCTTCTTGCCGAAAAGCAACTAAAGGGTAAAGCTGTCATTGGTGATGCGTTGCTGGAAGAAGTCACATCACTGGTTGAATGGCCTGTGCCACTGGCGGGAAATTTTGATGAGTCCTTTTTGGACGTTCCCCCGGAAGCACTAATTTCCTCGATGCGGGAACATCAAAAGTATTTTCATGTCATCGATAAACACGGCCAGCTGCTACCGCATTTCATCACCGTAGCCAACATTGATTCGTCAGACCCTGCGAGGGTTATCGATGGTAACGAACGAGTTATTCGCCCTCGTCTGGCCGATGCCGCTTTTTTCTACAATACAGACAAAAAGACCAGTTTTGACTCTTTTAGAGATCGTTTAAAACCGATTGTCTTTCAAAACCAGCTAGGGTCAATTTTTGATAAAACTGAGCGCCTGGCTACCTTAGCGCAAAAAATTGCCCCCTATGTGGGCTCGAAACCTGAAGACGCAAAGCGAGCCGGAGAACTGGCCAAGTGTGACCTGGTCTCCGAGATGGTTATGGAATTTGATGACCTGCAAGGCATCATGGGCAGATACTACGCCGAACAAGGTGGCGAAAATGCTGAGGTCTCAGCCGCCATGTTTGAGCAATATTTGCCCCGCTATGCTGGCGACGAACTTCCGACGACGGCGACAGGTAAGGCATTGGCGCTGGCAGATCGTCTGGACACCCTAACGGGTATTTTTGGCATTGGCCAACAACCTACTGGCTCCAAAGATCCTTTTGCCTTGCGCCGCGCAAGTCTGGGTGTTTTGCGCATTTTGATAGAAGGTGGATATAACGTATCTCTTCGCGAATTATTGGAATTTTCCTTCGATCTTCATTCAGGAACCACTGAAGACCGGGATAGGGTCATTAGCGATCTTCTTAATTATCTTCTAGATCGTTTTTCCGCCTGGTTTAGTGACGATGGTATAGCTACCGAAAACTTTCTGGCCGTTCGAGCCCTGGGCCTTGATGATGCAACTGATATCAGCGCAAGAGTTAGGGCGGTGGCCGATTTCGCCAAATCGGATAATGCGAATGCGCTAGCGGCAGCCAACAAACGGGTTGCCAATATCCTCAGCAAAGCTGATGTTGAATTGGGTCCTATTAATGCGAACCTGTTTGAATCGGACATTGAAAATGAACTGGCAACAACGATCGATCAAACTATCATGGCATTGTCGCCGTTACTTCAATCGGCCAACTATCAGGCAGCGTTAGCCGAGCTATCCAGCTTGAGAACACCTGTTGATAAGTTTTTTGATCAAGTCATGGTAAATGCAGAGGACAAGGCCGTTCGAGCTAACCGACTGAGCCTGCTAAATGAAATGCGCGAGTTATTTCTGAGCGTCGCTGACATTTCGTTGTTGTCCAACAACGATTAGTCCTATCAGTTATGGCTTTTATTCAGGGACGCACACTTTATTTTGCAGGTTATGGCCTGACACTGATTTTTGTCGTTCTCTTCCTGCTATTGATTGGCTGGGCAGTGCCATACGAGCTCCGCATGCGTGTCGCCTCTCTGTGGCCTAAATTTATGGCAACTTCCTGGCTGCGTTTGGCCACAGGTGTCAAAATCGAGGTTATTGGACAAAATAAGCTACCTAACAAGCCATTTGTCGCCGTCTGTAACCACCAGTCCGAGTGGGAAACACTCTTTTTAGCCAGCTTGCTATGCCCCTCTGCTATTGTGATGAAAGAAGCCCTGTTAAGGATACCTGTCTATGGCTGGGGACAACGCTTTCTTAAGCCGATTGCAATTGACCGAGGCTCACCCCGGGCTGCAATCCGAGCCATAGTTAGCCAGGGAACAACCAGATTAGAGGAAGGTATAAATGTACTTATCTTTCCTGAAGGCACTCGAGTTAATGCCGGCGAAATTAAGAAGTATGCCCGGACAGCATTTAAGCTCGCCATTGACAACCAGGTTCCGCTGGTTCCCATCGTTCACAATTCAGGCACTATTTGGGGCAAAAAGAAATTTGTCCGAGGCACTATAAAAATAGTTATCGGTGATTCATTGGGCAAAAATACAAGCCAATCGGCCGATCAGATGACCACGGAAGTTGAACGCTGGACCAGGGAAACTTTGGCAGCTATGTAGGTAGGCAGGTAGGGCATACAGATGCCAGACAACTCTCTCAAGTGAGGCCCAAAAACAAAGTTAGTGGGCACTCACTTTCGATTTTATTATTTACACATCGAGGTTTGCTACTGAAAGGGCGTTCGCTTCAATAAAAGCGCGTCGAGGCTCGACATGATCCCCCATCAAGGTAGTAAACATGAGATCAGCCGCGACCGCATCTTCCACATCAACCTGTAAAAGCCGGCGGGTTTCCGGGTTCATGGTTGTTTCCCAAAGTTGTTCCGGGTTCATCTCACCAAGACCTTTGTAGCGCTGAATACTGTAACCACGTCGCGATTCCTTCATCAACCAATCCAAGGCTTCGCCAAAGTCAGAGACAGGTTGTTTCTTTTCACCTCTCTGGATATAAGCGCCGGGTTCTAGCAGGCCTTGTAGCTTCTCACCCAAAGTCACGATTGCCTTATATTCGCCGGATAAAAGAAAATCGCCGCTTATAGAATAGGCAGTAAAGCTACCGTGCTGATGAATCTTTACCACCGGTAACCACAGGCTTCGCTCACTGTCTCTAACTGCTTCAACAGTATAGTTTTTGCCGTTGGTGTGGTGTTTAACCAAAAGCTCTGACAGTTCAGCACACCAGCCTTCTGCTGCGGCTTGATCCGCAAGCATCGCTTCGGTGTAAACCGGCGCATATATCAACGCCTGGGTTACTTCGTAAGGGGTAACCCGCGACCTCCGTTGACTAATCGCATCAACCGCACGGTATTCCCTGATCAGGCTTTCCAGTGCTGCCCCACCAAGTGGCGGTGCGCTATCACTGACATAGAGACTGGTGCTCTCGATCGCGCCGTTCGTTAGATACTCGGCCAATGATTCTTCATCTTTTAAATATTCTTCTTGTTTACCACGACTTATCTTATAAAGCGGTGGCTGGGCGATATAAATATGTCCTCGCTCAACCAGCTCTCGCATTTGTCGGTAAAAGAAGGTCAGTAGCAAGGTTCGGATGTGCGCTCCATCAAC
>JAURLY010000144.1 GCA_030830945.1 Gammaproteobacteria bacterium
ATGATTGGTGAGATTGGTGGTACCGCAGAAGAAGAAGCTGCCGAGTACATTAAAGCAAATGTCACCAAGCCAGTTGTTTCATACATTGCAGGTGTTACGGCGCCTCCAGGTAAACGCATGGGTCATGCCGGTGCAATTATCTCTGGCGGTAAAGGCACAGCTGACGAAAAGTTTGCGGCCCTGGAAGCGGCCGGCGTAAAAACTGTTCGCAGCCTTGCTGAAATCGGCAGTGCAATGAAAGAGATCACGGGCTGGTAAGCTCAGGTGTTATCTTTTAAAAAGGCAGCTTCGGCTGCCTTTTTTTGTGCCAGATATATAAATAAAGCTTGCCAGTTTGAAAAAAGCGCAGAAAATAGCCCGGCCTAAATTTTTGCGCGAAACTTAGCCGCGCTGTCTTTTATCTCTGTGTGGACTGCCCATTAGATGACATCAGTTCTTTCTTGTTCTCAGCTGCCACCAGAAATCCTTTACGAACAAATCGCACTCGCTCTGGAAACCAAGGGGTATGTGGTGCTTCCGTCCGCATTACCTGTGAATGTGGCCGATGCATTGTTAGATCATTTGGCCGTTCTGGATGAACATGAATTCCATCATGCAACTATCGGTCGGGGTGAAGGCCAGGTTCAGAATAACTTTGTTCGCAGGGATAAAATAACCTGGATTTACCCCAATGATCCTCTGGCTGATCAATGGCATGCATGGGCAAATGCGTTGCAGCAGTACCTAAATAGAAGATTGTTTCTTGGTCTTTTTTCTTTTGAAAGTCACTTTTCCTATTATCAGAAGGGTGATTTTTATCAAAAACATCTGGACGCTTTTCAAGGCCAGAGCAACCGAATTTTATCCTTGGCTACTTATCTCAATCGAGATTGGTTACCAGAGCAGGGCGGCGAGTTAGTTATCTATGACAGCAAAGGGGATGAGCTGGTAAAAGTTACACCTAGTTTCGGTACATTGGTGGTCTTTCTAAGCGAAGAATTTCCGCACGAAGTTCTCAAAGCCAAGCGTTCCAGGTTTAGTGTCGCAGGCTGGTTTAGAGTTAATACTAGTACTGCTGAAAGAGCGGATCCGCCTGTATAAAAAGCAGTTAGTTTTCGTCGAGGTTGCGTAACATAATCTCACAGATGTCAGTGATAACCTTGGCTTTAAGCACCGTACCCATTTGGTTTTTTTGCTGGTTGTTGGACAACAAGCCAAGGAAATAAAACCGGTTTCTAAAGCCCACGCCATTTAATTTCTGAAACGCTTCCTTTTCTACCAGAAAAACCGGGCTACCATTGCAGCCAGGTGTAACTTGTGCATTGACCAAAAACGCGCTGCTTCCTTTGTAATCAAGATATACAGGGGTGGCTGTAGTTCCACTGCACATAACCGGCAGATGTTTGTCCTGGTCGTACCAGTCTTCCGCATAGCTATATAACAGGATGTCTTCCAGAGCCTCACGAGAGGGAAGTCTTTCTTCATCTAAAGTGCTTTCGCTGGATATTGTGGTAAAGAAAATTTCGACTCCGTCGTTAAAAAGATAATCGAGAATGGGTACCAATGGCATAACGGCGAGGTCGACATTCGGATCTGGATGCGCTGTCCATGCGCGCTCAAAGTCGGAAATTGTCAAATCAAAACGATTGCCAATATCTGGCTTGTCTCCCAGTTTCTTTGTAAAACTGATCCTTCCTTCAGATGCGTTTTGGCTCAATTGTCGGCTTGATACGATGAACAGGTAATTTTCATTTTCGAGTTTTTGCGAAAAGATAAATCCTGTGCCAGATTCCATGCCTGAAGGCTTGTCCGATTCAATTTTCACTGTCGCGAAAAAAAACTGGTTGGCCGCGTTGGTTAAATCCATTATTTCTCCTGATTATTATGAGCTTTGGGCAAAGACCATATCCTGATGGGGTATATCGTCTTCGAGATATACGGGGCCAATCCCCTGAAACCCAAGAGCAGTGTAAAAATCGACAAGATAAACCTGGGCCGAAATTCGTATTTTTTGGTTTGGGAAGAGTTTCTGGCAATGTTCCAGGGCAGTTTCCATCATTTCTCGTGCAATGCCTTTTCTGCGCATTTTCTTTTTGACGGCGACTCGACCTATGGCTGGCTGCGAATCTCTATCGGGAGGAAGAATGCGTAAATAGCCTAAAAGAGCTTCCTGGCTATCCACATAACGCAGGTGCCATGAACTTGCATCTTCAGCGTCAATATCTTGATAAAGACAGCTTTGCTCCAGCATGAACACAGATTGTCTTAGAAGAAGAAAGTCATAGACCTGTCGGCCAGATAGTTCATCCAGACGGTTAATTCTTATCATGCCGGAAATTGTTCATTGATGTTGATATGGAAAAAGCCAGTAGATTTATTATATTCGTTCAAGCGGATTGTTTTTGTATAAGTAGCGATAAAGCTTTTTTGTCAGGTTTTTTTGGTTATTCTGTACTCAGCTCCATGTGCTTACAATCAAATATGCCCAAGGCAGGTAATGAGGGGAAAAGGTATGAATAAAACGCAGCTCAAATGGTTACCTGTCTGGATATGTAGCCTGATAATCATTGCGTCATGTACTTCAGGGAAGACATCCCCTGATCAGGAACAGTCTTTTACCCTAATAATGATTCCCGATACTCAAAACTATTTGGATTATCGACATCAAAAAAACCAAGGCTACAGTTTAGATGGCAGCAGTTTGTTTATACAGCAAATGGAATATATTGCTCAGAGACGTAGTGATATTTCCTTTGTGGCCTCTGTTGGGGATGTTTGGCAACACTACGTTAACCATAGTGATCCAGCTCATAGAGAGCGTGGACTATTTAGCGAAGACATCGACCCACGGGTTTTGCCTGACAAAACGATGGGCATAGAGATCCCGAAAGCGGTTGAAGGCTACCGGATAATCAGTGAAGCAGGAATTCCTTTTGGGGTCGCACCGGGTAACCACGACTATGATGCGATCTGGTCAGTATCACTTCCTGAAAACAATCAAACGATTTCGCACGTAGGCGGCCTGGATGCATTTAAAAGTGTCTTTGGCAGCGATACTGACTTCTTTAAGGGAAAAGACTGGTATCTGGATGGTTTTAACGGAGGTAGCAGTAGCGCCCAGTTTTTTGAAGCTGGCGGCTATCGATTTTTGCATTTTGCATTTGAAATGCATGCAAGTGACCAGGTATTGGATTGGGCGCAGTCGATTATCGATTTACATCCGGGGTTGCCAACAATTATCTCGACGCACGAATTTTTAGATCCTCAAGGCGAACGCAAGGCTTATCCAGGTGCGGATCTTAGCCTCGCGGACCCTGAATATCACAATAATCCAGAGCAGGTATGGAATAAATTTATTCGCAAAAACGACCAGGTATTTTTGGTGCTGTGTGGGCACAGGATCGGTCAGGCCTTGCGTGTCGATCAAAATGATTATGGTCACAATGTTTATCAAATGTTGGCTGATTACCAAGGGCGCGGACAGGCTGGCCTGGATGCTGGCGCTGAGAAAACGCCAAGTGGGGGGGTTATAGGTCTCGGTGATGGCTGGTTTCGTGAACTGAATTTTTATTTGGATAAGGAAAACAATCCCAGAATAGAAGTCAAAACATTTTCGACATTTTATAAAGCATATTCTGCTGAGATAGATGAATATGCCCAATGGTATAAGCCTTTAGAGCAGCCACAAATGACGGATCCTGAATTTTTGCTCTCGGAAGAATTTACGCTGGATTTAATGAATTTTCATGATCGCTTCGATCAACCCGTTGACTGAAATAAGAAATTTATACTTAGGTCTTATATATCTAACTATTTGACGTATCCTTGCGCCCCCAATCTGGATGAGTTTTATAAATGCTCCTTAACTGGCCCCAACTTGAAGACAGCTTTAAATCGGATTTTGGCAGTAACTTTGTTCTTCATTCCGCCGAACCTGTAGCTGGCGGAGATATCAATCTTGGCTTTGAGCTGGATACCAATCTGGGCACCTATTTTATTAAGTTAAATACACCAGATAAGCTGGAAATGTTCCAGGCCGAGCGGGAAGGACTTCTGGAGCTTGCCAAATGCCCATCTTTGGTCGTTCCTGAGCCGATTAGTGTGGGCCAAAATGCGAATGCAGCCTTCCTGTGCATGACATGGTTGGATTTACGCCCCGATATTGATCACGGGCCTCTGGGTGAAGCGATAGCCTTGATGCATGAGCCTATAGGTCAACAATTTGGCGGGAAAAAAAATAATTTTATCGGCAGTACAGTTCAGCACAATGGCTGGTCGGATAGCTGGGCCGAATTCTTTTGGGAAAAACGGCTTGAGCCGCAGATATACAAGATGCTGGAAGTGTCGACCTCTTTTCCCGAAAGTGCCCTCGAACCACTTAAGGAAAAGGTGCTTAAACTGCTTGGTGCTTATGAGTTTGCTCCGTCTCTCGTTCATGGCGATCTTTGGAATGGTAATGTCGGTACAACCATAGAAGGAAAGCCTGCAATTTTTGATCCCGCGGTTTACTGGGGTCACTCGGAAACAGATATAGCCTTGGCAAGGCTCTTTGGTGGGTTTACAGAGACTTTTTTTGAGGCCTATGAATCAGTGCGTCCCTCGCTTCAGGATGAAGAGGACAGGCTGCAGGTTTATCAGCTTTATCACTTGCTTAATCACTACAACCTGTTTGGTGGCAATTATCTGGATCAATGTATTAAGAAAATTGGCAAGATAATGGCGCTGTAACGGAGCTGGAATGCACGAGGCTGATCAAAAGTTAATAGATGTTTACCTGGACCGTATCTGGGCAGAACGCGGTCTCAGTCAGAATACACTCGACTCTTACCGTAGTGATCTGGAGTCGTTTGCTAACTGGATGCACAAAAAGGATATAAATATTTCATCCGCCGAATCCTATAATTTGCAAAGCTATCTGGCATTCAGGTTTTCCAATAATTATTCGCCGCGTTCAACCTCCAGGGCGCTTTCATGTTTGCGAGGATTTTATAGATGGGCTGTGCGTGACCGAATGCTAGATACCGATCCCACGGTACTGCTGGAAAACCCCAAACTGGGTAAATCCTTACCGAAGACCCTCACCGAGAAAGACGTAGAAAAACTGCTGAATGAGCCCAATGTAGAGATCCCGATTGAACTAAGGGACAAAGCTATGCTTGAAGTTCTCTATGGAGCAGGCTTACGTGTCAGTGAATTGGTGGGCCTGAATTTGAACCAAATCAATCTACGTCAGGGAGTGGTCCGGACATTTGGCAAAGGTAGCAAAGAGCGATTAGTTCCGCTTGGAGAAGAAGCAATCTATTGGGTGGAGCAATATATTAAGAACGCACGCCCTGAATTAACCGGTGGGTTGGCAAATGATGCTTTGTTCTTATCCAATAGACGAACCCATATGACACGCCAAACCTTCTGGTATCGAATTAAGGAATACGCCAAAAGGTCCGGGATTCGTGCCGCAATCTCGCCACACGTATTAAGGCATGCCTTTGCTACACATTTGCTAAATCATGGCGCTGACTTGCGTGTCGTCCAGCTATTGCTTGGCCACAGCGATCTTTCCACTACCCAGATTTATACACATATAGCCCGACAAAGATTAAAAGATCTTCACTCGCAACATCACCCACGTGGATAGAGGGTATTGTGTGAACAATTGCATCGAATTAATTGAATGCCGTGATTTTTTTGAGGTCAGGACGTTACAATTAACGTCTTCAACAAATTCCCTAACTTGATATCTGTAATGAATTCAAAATTGAGCCGAACTTTCCTATGCTTTATCGGGCTATTACTCGCAATAGCTGTAATTGCCCAATCAGTTGAAGAAACCATAGAGACCCATATTTTGGATGGATTACGCAATGCGCGTCCTGATCTGGATTTTGGTAACCCTGTACCTTCACCTGTCGAAGGTTATTACGAGGTATCTATTTCCGGTGCCCAAACCATATACGTGTCTGAAGATGGCAAACACTTTTTCTCCGGAGAGCTTTACTTTTCTGAGCCTGGGCGTTTTGTAAATGCCACAGAGATGGAGCGTACAAAGCATCGTTTGGAGGTTATGGAAACCCTGGATGAGAATGACATGATCATCTACAAGCCAGATGGTGAGACCAAAGCCGTAATGACGGTTTTCACAGATGTAACTTGTGGGTTTTGTCGAAAGCTGCACGCAAAAGGACCAGAACAGCGCCAAAATCATCGCCGCGATC
>JAURLY010000145.1 GCA_030830945.1 Gammaproteobacteria bacterium
GGCAGGCGAACCCGTACGCTGCATTACACGCTCAGTGATAGCTTCCCGGTCAATACTCATGGCCAGTGCAAGGCGAACCTTAACGTTATCAAACGGTGGCCGCGTAGTGTTTACCTTGTAATAGTATGTACCCAGATAGGCCTGGGAATGAAATACAGGAGAATTACTGTCTTCGTATGCCGGTATTTTATCCGTAGGTATCCCTCCCGAAATGTGGAGCTGGCCTGCACGGAATAATCGCTCTTCAGTGGCACCATTTTCGATGGGATGAAACCATATCTCTCTCAATTTAATCCGGTCAGCCCCCCAATAATTTGGATTTTTCCTTACCACAATTGGCTGGCTAATATCCCATCTTTCAAGAATAAACGGACCGGCTCCAACCATGTTTCCTGCCCTCGTCCACTGGGAATAACGCGCTGTAGGGCTTCCGTATTCTTCAATGACTTTTCTGGGAACAATTGCTGAAGAAGAATGGGCAATTAGCTGCAAAAAATACGGCGTGGGATTTCTCAGACGAATCTGGAAAGTATTTTCGTCAATGACTTCAAAACCAACTTGGGAAAAGTCATCGATTTCCCCGCTCACATATCTTTCCGCATTCACAACTGGGAAAAGCATATACGACCAAGGATTACCCAGTGCCGGATTCAGATACCTAGAAAAGCTCCAGTAAACATCATCGACTGTAATGGGGTCTCCGTTCGACCAGCGACCATCCTGACGAATTTTAAAAGTATAGACCTTGCCATCTTCAGTGATCTCCCAGCTTTCAGCGATGCCGGGTTCAGGGTTGAGAGTTTCCGGATTGAGCGTTATCAGGCTTTCATGGATTGCTTGCATAATTTGAGCGGAAGAGACGTCTGTCGCAACCTGAGGATCCAGACTTGACGGTTCAGCGCCATTTCCTATATGCAAAATTCCCAACCGGTTGCCTTCGGCTACCCGGCTCTCGCCCTGGCTGCAGCCAACAATGACAAAAAACATCCAAATAACGAATAAATATTTGAGCATAAAACACTTCTTTAAAGACTTGTTGCCTGTAGAAAACGACAAAATATTCTTCTGGTAATTACTACTAAGATTGCTGAGCTTACATATTTGGCTTATAAAAAGGGCGCCTGTCGGTGCCTTTTTTTATTGAAAGCTCAAAACACCAAAACTAAAACGACACACCACAACCAGCAAGACCACAATAACCATTAGGGTTTTTATAAAGGTATTGCTGGTGGTCTTCCTCGGCATAATAAAATTGCAGATCTAGACGAATCTCTGTTGTTATTTTTCCCTTTCCGGCTTCAGTTAGCAGCGTTTGATATTCAGATTGGGTTTCGAGAGCGATATCTATATCTTCCTGACTGTTCGGATAAATCGCCGATCGGTATTGAGTCCCGATATCGTTGCCCTGTCGCATTCCTTGGGTCGGATCGTGCTCTTGCCAAAATACTGATAATAATTTCTGTAAGGATATTTCCTCTGGCTGATACACAACCAGCACCATTTCTGCATGGTTGGTATAACCGCTGCAAACCTCTTCGTAGCTGGGATTGGATGTGACGCCACCCGCATATCCTGCAGCCGTGCTATACACCCCTGACATATTCCAGAAAAGCCGTTCTGCGCCCCAAAAGCAACCCATTCCGAAGAGTATAGATCGGGTGTTGGAAGGAAATGGCTCAACGTAATAGGTGCCAAGTGCAAGGTGCTTTCCAGAGACAATCATCTGCCCCTTCCTTCCCGGCAAACAAGCCTGCTCTGGCAATAATTCAGTGACTTTGTGAAACATCAATCAGGTACCTTCCAAATTCAAATCAAAACTACAAATACTTAAAGGGCATGACAGTGGGGATTAGTGCACTAAAACGCTATACTTCGCGGCTTCAAAAACATCGTGCATTATACGTTTTGACTTTAGCACAATCGAACAACAATACACCGCTAATTCAGATTGAACACGCCACTGTCATGCGTGGAGATCATCCTGGCCTGAAAGACTTCAATCTGAAAATAGCCCAAGGTGAAAGTCTGGCTATTCTGGGCCCAAATGGCGCGGGAAAAACCACTTTGCTCAAACTGATCGGGCGAGAAATATACCCGCTCGTCAAACCAGAGACAAAAGTGGAGATTTGCGGTGAGGAACATTTGGATATTCGTCACTACCGACGTCGCATTGGTATTATTTCGCAGGATCTCCAGGCAGGCTATGAACCAGCAACCCCAGGATTGGAAGTGGTAATTTCCGGCTTTTTCGATTCAATCAGCCTTTGGCAGCACCACAACATCAAAGATAGCCAAATTGAAACAGCAAAGGTAACAATGGCCCTTTTGGGGGTAGAACATTTGCAAGATGTGCCTTATGGAAGTCTTTCCACAGGTCAGCAACGACGATTACTGCTGGCTCGTGCACTCGTTCATCAGCCAGACACGCTTATTTTGGACGAGCCAACGACAGGAATGGATATCAAAGCTGCTTTTCAGTATCTACAACTTGTCGAAAAACTTATTAGTCAGGGCGTTGCCATCATTCTGGTGACACACCATCTTCACGAAATTCCAGAGAGCATGAATCGACTGGTGCTTATCAAACATGGTGTATCGGTTTTTGACGGGAAAAAAGCAGATGCGCTAACGGATGACCACCTTAGCGATCTATTCGATACACCCATTCAACTGATTGTTAAAAACGGCATCTACCAGGCTTACCCGGGAGAACAATAATGTCACGGATATTTTTAATTCTGGCATTGATTGGCGCTTTCATTGTTTGGAAGCGCTGGCAAAAGATCAAAAGCAAAGACGAGCGCAA
>JAURLY010000146.1 GCA_030830945.1 Gammaproteobacteria bacterium
AAATAAATCGACGGGAATCCACAATTGCCGACCCTGAGATCGAAGCGTTTTTGACCGGTGAAGAACTTGGTTTGTCCGCAACTCTCGACAAAGAAACCGCGTATGCTGGTGCGGATTTTGTGGTGGTAGCAACGCCCACCAACTACGATCCCGATACTAACCGTTTTGATACCCGCTTGGTGGACAATGTTGTCGCGGATGCGCTGAGCCTTGCAAAAAAAGCACTTGTGGTTATCAGATCAACGGTGCCCGTAGGGCACACCCGGTCGCTGCAAGAGAGTCACAACACAGATAGAGTTATTTTTTCTCCAGAGTTTCTAAGAGAAGGGCGGGCGCTCAAAGATAACCTTTATACATCCAGAATTATTCTAGGGTGCCCAGAAAAGCAGGGAGCCAGCTTCGCTCGGCTGCTAACACAGGCAGCGGAAAAGCCAGAAATTCCAACGCTTTTCATGTCTTCGAGCGAAGCCGAAGCTGTCAAACTATTTGCCAATACTTACCTTGCTATGCGCGTCGCATTCTTTAACGAGCTTGACTCCTATGCAATGACCGCGGGGCTGGACACTGCGAGCATTATCGATGGGGTTTGCCTGGACGATCGCATTGGCGGCGGGTACAACAACCCGTCATTTGGCTACGGCGGTTATTGTTTGCCCAAGGACACGAAGCAGCTTTTGGCTAATTACGATCAGGTTCCTCAAAATTTAATTCAGGCAATCGTTTCTTCAAACTCCACACGAAAGGACCACATTGCCGACCGTATTATTAAAATGAAGCCGAAAGTTGTGGGTATCTATCGGTTAGTTATGAAGCAGGAGTCAGATAATTTTAGGACCAGTGCAGTTCAGGGCATCATGAAACGCATCAAGGCGAAGGGAATTAAAGTCGTTATATACGAGCCTGCTTACTCGGAATCTGAGTTCTTCAGTTCAGAAGTAATGACATCGTTAAGCGACTTTAAATCGATTTCGGACGTTATTATCTCGAATCGTATGAGCGAGGAACTAGACGACGTTGCGGAAAAGATTTTTACAAGGGATTTATATGGTCGGGATTAGGGAAGAAATTTTTGCTAACAAAGTAATTACTATCCCCATCGCTGATGACTTGAGATACACAGACATTCATACCAGCAGATTACAATAATTTAACTAAGTACAACATCACCAGCCACAGAATGAACTACCTGGTCACCGGCGGCGCCGGCTACATTGGTTCGCACACAGTTAAGGCGCTGATTGAGCGCGGCGACGATGTGACAATTCTGGATAATTTTTCTACTGGCCACCGCTGGGCAACCCAGGGGCAGCGAATAATTGAAGTCGATCTGCGCGACTTACACTTATTACGTAGTGCACTTTCTGGCGAAACGTTTGATGGGGTTTTCCACTTTGCGGCTAAATCCCTGGTTGCCGAAAGCAACCAGCGACCACTGTTTTATTACCAGAACAACGTTGCCGGCACGGCCAACCTGCTGGAAGTTGCGATAGAGAACAATTGGATGCATTTTGTATTCTCATCCTCAGCGGCCGTGTATGGCACCCCAGAAACTGCGTTGATTGCCGAGGATCATTCAACGCTGCCCATTAATGTATACGGCAAAACAAAACTTGCCATGGAAGGCATGATGCAAGACGTCTGTGCCGCACAAGAGTTCAGTGCCATCTCCCTGCGTTATTTTAATGCCGCCGGCGCTGCACTGGACTGCAGCTTGGGCGAGAGCCACGAGCCAGAAACGCACCTGATACCCAATGCGCTGAAAGCGGCGTCGGGCAGTGGGCAACCACTAACTATCTTTGGCTATGACTATCCCACCCCCGATGGCACCTGCATCAGGGATTACATTCACGTTGAAGACTTGGCGAACGCTCACCTGAAGGCCATGGATTACGTTCGAAACCACCAGGGATTTGAAGTATTTAACCTGGGTAATGGGCAAGGATTTTCAGTGAAGGACGTTTTCAGCGCTTGCGAACGCGCTGCAGGGAAAAGCATTCCGCATGTGCTGGGTGATCGACGCAAGGGCGACCCAACTTCGCTGGTGTCGGACGCAACAAAGGCGAGAAAAATACTCGCTTGGGAACCTTTGCATACCAAACTTGAGGGGATTGTGGAGAGCGCGTGGGCGTGGGAGACTAAATGACGCCAGCTCATGAAAATCATTTCCACAGTCCAGGAAAGGTGTCGGTCGATAAGCTCCCTTATCGGTCGTCGTTTCCAAAATAACTAGAACCAATAGTGAAAAATATCAATGTCGTAAGAATCATGTCTGAAAGATGTAAGGTTACTGTCATTGGCTTAGCATTTGCAGCCCTCGTCACAAAAGCATTGAGATACACAGACAGTCATACCAGCAGATCACAATAAATTAACTAGGCACAAGATCACCAGCTGCAGAATGAAATACCTGGCCACCGGCGGCGCCGGGTAAATTTCAGACGGCTCGGCATGAGTGTTTGCGACTATTTAATTCTGCGCGCTAAGTATGGTCCTCATAGCAAGGTTAAATATGTGAACTTAAGAGATTGTCGAAATTCTTTGATTCTGTGCGAACACTACCTAAAACTTAACTTTGCGAATATAGGCAGGCGCGGATGTGACTAAGCCCCAAATCTTTGACGTTCGACGATTATTGAGCAGCTTCCTGGGCGTATCGGGGCTCTTCCTGTTGGGCACTCCAATGATGTTACTGGCCAACATTATACTGGCGCGCACCCTCAGCATGGACGAGTTCGGCACGTTCGGGTTTGCCATAGCGCTGGCTTCAGTGCTAGCGATTCCGGTCGCGGGCGGGTTGCCGATGCTGCTGACACGAGAGGTCGCGGCCTACAGCCATA
>JAURLY010000012.1 GCA_030830945.1 Gammaproteobacteria bacterium
TTCAATCAACACACCACCGTATTTATGCGCCAAAGCGGCAAAGGAAATAGGCTGCATCATGTCGACAGCCTCCTTTCCAGGGCCTCACGACAAACCGCAGCATCGCTGAATTCAATTTGCTGATCGCCCATAATCTGGAAACGCTCATGGCCTTTACCCAATACAGCAACCAAATCATCAGGGGTCGCCAGGTTAATCGCTGTCTCTATAGCTTCGGCTCGATCTTCAATTACCCTGACTGTTTTTGCCGCGGACACACCAGCCTGCATCTCTTTCAATATGTTTTTTGGGTCTTCACCACGAGGGTTGTCCGAAGTGAAAATCTGTATGTCCGATTGATCAACAGCCTTTTGCGCCATCAGAGGTCGCTTTGCTCGATCTCTGTCGCCACCACAGCCCAGAACAACTATTAGGTTGCCTGACGTTTGCTCCCTCAGGGCAGACAAGGCTGAAGAAACTGCATCTGGTGTATGCGCATAATCCACAACTGCAGCAGGTAGCTCCTTGGTGTCACCTTTAATAATTTGCATACGACCTGGGACGCTGGGCAATCGCTCCAGCAATGGAGCAATCTCAGCCAGGGCAAAACCCCTGGCCAACAAGGTTGCGGTTACGGCAAGCACATTACTCAGGTTGTAGCGTCCAACCACTGGCAAACGCAACTGGAGAGAACCCCAGGTACCGGCTATCTCAACCAGGTATGCCGCAGCCGCTGGTTTGATAGATGCGAAATAAAGATCCGCATCTTGTCGGGTTAGGCTATATCCGAAAGCCTTAACACCAGGCTCGAGCTCATCGAGAACGCGACCCGAAACCTGTTCGTCCAAATTCACGATGGCTCGCTTTAACCCCACCTGCCGAAACAAGCGAAGCTTGGCCTGTAGATAGGATTCCATGTCGGCGTGATAATCGAGGTGATCCTGACTTAAATTTGTAAAAAGTGCTGCCTCAAAACGAATCGCTGCGACGCGGCCTTGATCAAGACCATGGGAACTGACCTCCATCACGACAGCCCTGGCTTCATGTTGCAGACATTCAGATAACAGTCTTTGCACCTGAATAGGGTCTGGCGTGGTAAAACCTGTCGATTTAAAGCCTGTATCCGGTGACATTCCCGCCCCCAGAGTGCCGATATGCCCGGATAGCGTCCCCAGCTGATTTAACATCCAGCTCAACCAAAAGCAGCAACTGGTTTTACCATTGGTTCCAGTAATACCAATAACATCCAAAGAGTGACTCGGATGCCCATAAAACTCGCCAGCAATGTCCGAAAGATTAGCTGCCAGGTCAGGCACATGCGCAACAGGAACATTCAGATTCAAGGCTTCAACTTCAGGCAAATCTGAAATAACTGCTGCCGCACCAGCCTTCACCGCGTCTCTTGCAAAGTCCGTCCCAGGTCGACCATATCCGCGCAGTGCAACAAACAAGTTGTCTTTTTCTATCATCCGTGAATCAGAGCTCAGTCCGGTAACCAGAACATTCTCTGCGATGGGACCAAACTGCGGGGCAATCTTGTCCAATGACATTGTCCTGGTCATGGCATTCATCGCGCTGCTACCCTTTGAGATGAATCTTCGGGAAGTATTCTAAGAATGCGCAAGGCGTCACTTAACACTTCCGAAAACACAGGTGCGGCAACCACACCACCGAAGTAATCTCCCGCCTGCGGGTCTGTCACAACAACGACAGCTACCAGCTCTGGGTTATCTGCTGGAACCATGCCAGCAAACAGAGAGGCATAACGATCGTCTTCATAGCCACCAGCACCCACCAGATGTCCGGTTCCGGTTTTCCCGGCAACAGAGTATCCATCTATTTGCGCCCGAGTCCCTGTTCCGTGATCAACAACATCGACCATCATGCCCCGGACTGTGGCCGCCAATTCAGCAGACATTACTCGTTCGTCGGGAATACCAGCGGTTCCCCTTACCAGTCGGGGAGAAATCCTTATTCCATCATTTGCCAGAACGCTGTATGCCTGGGCCAATTGCAAAGAAGTGGCCGTTAACCCATAACCAAAGGCAAAGGTAGCCTGCTGAATATCACTCCAGCGGCTCCGTTGCGGCAATACTCCTCCTAACTCACCGGGAAAACCCATTCCAGGGGGAGTGCCCAGACCAACCCGCTGAAACATGTCATGCAGGGCCGCGGGCTCCATTTCCATCGCAATCTTAACGGTGCCGACCTGACTCGACTTTGCCAGAACTGTTCGCACATCGAGCTCACCGTAGTTCACCGGATCCTGAATAAGATTTCCATCTATTCGCAAATAGCCAGGTGCCGTGTTTACCCGAGTCGAAGGCTGCACCAACCGCTGCTCTATCGCCGCAGCCATCGTAAATGGCTTGACGGTTGAGCCCGGTTCAAAGCTATCCACTACCGCCCGATTGCGCATTGCATTAGGGTTGAAGTCACGAGAGTTCGGATTAAAAGAAGGCTGGCTAACCATTGCCAGAACTTCGCCAGTCTTCGGATCCATAATGACCATCGAGGCTGCTTTGGCCTGATGCTTTGCAACCGTCGCTTTAAGTGCGCGGTAAGCGATATATTGAAGTCGCAAGTCAATCGTAAGCTGGATATCAGAGCCGGGCTCCACGGCCTTGACCAGCCCTAGGCGTTCGACGACCTGCCCACGCAAATCTTTTACAACGCGCTCGCTGCCTGATTGGCCGCGCAGTACCGAATCAAACCCAAGCTCAACGCCCTCGATACCCCGATCATCAATATCTGTCAGGCCAACGATCTGGGCTGTCACTTCGGCTTCAGGATAAAAGCGACGGTACTCAGTTTGGACATTTAGCCCAGGCAATTTCAGATCCAGGATTTTTCGAGCTTCTGCGGGAGACATCCCGCGCCGCAAATACATGAATTGACTATCTTGATAACGGGCAAGTCGTTTTTCTAATTCTGCATACGGGATTTCGAGAGCACTTGCCAACCTGGATGTATCGTCCAGATCAAACACACTGGGGTTCAGCCACAAAGCCGCCAGAGGCGTGCTGATTGCCAGAGGTTCGCCATTACGGTCTGTAATCGCACCACGATAGGCTGGAATTTCTTGCTCTCGAATGGTTCGAACCTGCCCTTGATGCTGTAAAAACTGATACCCCTGCTCAACATCTGGCATAACCTGCAGGCTGGCTATTCGTAATGCCAGCCCCAGACCAAGCATTGCGACTGAAAACTGAACCAGCATAAACCGCCAATTCGTAGCCAGGGTTTGCAACCTGCCTTTACTGGCAGTCCGACGCTTTACTCGGGGAGTCGCTCCTCTACTCATGGCAACAGCACTCCGATTTCCCCATCAGAAGGAAATTTGAGACCGAGCCGATCTGTCGCAACTCGTTCCACTCCTGCGGCGGAAGTAAGCGCCCGCTCTTGCAATTGCAACTGTCCGTGGGCCACCAAAAGATTGTTGGCCTCTGCACGTAAACTAAGTAGCTGCCCGGTTCGCAGGCGTGTGTCATTGGTTGCCCAGACAACAGCAAGTGCGGAAACCATTACCGCCACCCAAAGCATTCCCAGGGACCATTTTCCAAAGATGGCGACCAACATCAGGCAACCCTCTCTGCCACACGCATCACCGCGCTGCGAGATCTGGGATTGGCTGCTATTTCTTCACTGGAAGGTTTTACAGCTTTGCCTACCAGCTTGAGCGGCGGCTTATCCTGCTGCGATTCCATCAGCGGAATACCCTTGGGCATTGGTTTCGGGCGCGCACTGTCTCGCATGAAACGTTTGACCAGCCGATCTTCAAGAGAATGAAAGCTGATCACCACCAGTCGTCCGCCCACTGCCAGCAAATCAAGGGCATCGCCAAGCGCTTTGCGCACTTCGTCAAGTTCGGAATTTACCTGGATTCGTATCGCCTGAAAGCTGCGAGTGGCAGGGTGCTTATGGGGATCGCGAACGGGAATCGCCGCATCAATGATCTGCGCCAATTCACTTGTTGTTTCGATTGGACCATCGACACGACGCTCCACAATGGCAGTTGCAATACGACGGGCAAAGCGCTCTTCCCCGTACTCCTTGAGCACGCGAACCAGTTTCTCAAAATCGACTGTTTGCAACCACTCTGAAGCACTCTGACCCGCTGAGGGATTCATGCGCATATCCAGAGGGCCGTCATGCATAAAGCTAAATCCACGCTCGGCCGCATCCAGCTGGGGCGACGAAACACCCAGATCAAGCAACACGCCTGAGACTCGCGCCTTCCAACCCATCTCTTCAGCCAGCTCTCCAATTCTGGAAAATTCACTGTGCCTAAAACAAAGGCGCGACTCATTTCTGAATCGCGCTCTACCGGCCTCTATTGCATCGGGGTCTCGGTCGACCGCCATCAATTTCCCTGAGCTACCCAGCCGATCAAGGATCAAGCTGCTATGCCCTCCACGACCAAAGGTGCCATCGATATAAAAACCGTTTGAATCCACCAGAAGTGCGTCGACAGCTTCGTTTAGTAAAACAGTGGTGTGCTTAAAAGTCGCCATCATCCACTTACCTAGTAGGACAACGAACGCATTTCTTCGGGCAGCTCTTCCAGGCCGTCCGACATATTTTGAATATCCTGGAAGCGAGTCTCCCACAGCGCTTCAGACCAAATTTCAATCTTCTGGCCTTGCCCAAGAAGAATCAGCCCTTTTTCCAGCTCGGCATATCGACGCAACATAGGTGGAACCAGAATGCGCCCGTTACCATCCATATCGAGATCAGACGCATGGCCAATAAATAGTTGCTGTAAACGGCGGGCCTGGGGGTTAATCGAAGGCAACGCCTCAATCTTTGCTTGAATCTCTTCCCAGCGGCTCAACGGGTACATCGCCAGGTTTTTCGTGTTCGGATCAATAGTGACAACTACCTGCCCTTCACAAACAGACAATAATTGGTCGCGAAAACGGGCCGGCACTGACATGCGACCCTTGGCGTCCATATTGATTGAATGTATTCCGCGAAACACAGTATTGGCCCCTTTCTCCCCTGCTGACATCTAGATAGACATCCGCAGATAAACCACAATTACCCACAATTTGGGATTTTTTACCACTGATTTGCACTATAGACTCGAAAACATCCAAGTCAATAGGGCTGAAAACCAAAAAAATCTAACAGCAGCAGTAACTTAGTGGTTTGATGCCAAGTGGGAGAATGCGGGGAATTTACTACCCGATCAAAAACAGCCGGATGTAGAAAAAATCTAATATTCTTAAAAGCTTTTATACTTTTTTGGAATAAAAGATATTTTTTTATGGATGATTTTGTATATAAAAAGAAGAGGAAAAATTGAGTCAGCCATAAGCCGGGTTCTGTCCGACCCTAAAAAAGGTCGTAGCAACCATTCATCTGGGATATTCGTCACCGAACACCTCTAGCAGCCTACCCGAATCCAGTGCGGGTCGCACCTCAGGATCCCTATTTGGCCTTGCTCCGAACGGGGTTTACCTTGCCGCAAACTGTTACCAGCTGCGCGGTGCGCTCTTACCACACCCTTTCACCCTTACCTCTAACTTCAAAAGTTAGAGGCGGTCTACTCTCTGCTGCACTTTCCGTACGCTCACGCGCCCCTGCCGTTAGCAGGCGTTCTACCCTATGGAGCCCGGACTTTCCTCCAATACGAAATTGTATCAGCGGTTGCCTGGCTGACTCGGCGCGAAGCATAGGCTTGTGCACCCGAGGAGTCAATTTGGCAAATGAATGCTAATCCCTATCCTGTATTTTCAAACCGACCTGATAGCAGTCATTTTTTCGAGCCCCTAGCAAATCTGAAGTGATCGCTGCGGCTTTTTTTATAGGAAGCTCCTGCATCATTGCCTTCATGTATCTTTCGATTTCCACTGCCGAACCATTACTTTCTGGCGCACCCTTGACAACCACCACAAACTCCCCCTTTAACTGATTACTATCCGAATCCATTCTGAACTGGACTTCAGATAAGGAACCACACAACCAGGTTTCAAAGGTTTTGGTTATCTCTCTTGCCACACAAACCTGACGATCACCTAAAACTGACTGCAAATCGTTCAAGAAGTCACGGATGCGGTGACTGGACTCATAAAAGATCAGGGTTTCTGTAGAGAACGCTATAGACTCAAGCCATTTTTCCCGCGCTTGTTTTTTTGCGGGAGGAAATCCCAGAAAAGTAAAACGATCACTGGGCAATCCAGACCCCGCCAGTGCTGCAACAAATGCACAGGCACCAGGAATGACACTAACTTCAATACCGGCAACTCTGGCACAATTGACCAACCGATAACCTGGATCAGAGACCAGCGGCATACCCGCATCAGAGACTAGCGCAATATTCTTTCCCTTTGCGAGAAGCTCTACCAGCTCCGTGGATTGCTGCTGTTCGTTGTGCTCATGGTATGCCCTCGTAGGCGTTCGTATGTCAAAATGCTGACAAAGCTGTCCTGTACGCCGGGTATCCTCCGCAGCAATTAAATCCACTGATTGAAGACACTCGACCGCCCGAGGTACCATATCTCCCAGGTTGCCAATTGGTGTCGCAACCACAAAGAGCTTTCCGTCCGCCATGAAAAATACCTTCGCCTTCCGGCTAATTACTATTGTCTTCTCTGCCCTGATGTTTGTCTCGCTTCAGGGTTGCGGCTCTACGCAATCTACCGAAAGCAAAACCCCAACGTTAAGCGAGCCCTCCGAAGAAGCACTCAGGTACGAACATCTGGCCAATATTGCCAGCGAAGAAACCGAACGTGTAGTCTATCAATATTTGGCGGCACTTAGCTGGTATGAAGAAGGCTTTCGCGACCGCGCATTCTTTCTTTTGCGCAACCTCAATCCAGAATTACTTGATCAACAACAACGATTAACTCGCCAGCTGACCCTGGCTGATTATCATCGAGAACGCGGTGAACTCGCTGTTGCACTCGACTTGCTGGACAGGGACTGGGTACAAACCGAATTAAGAACTTCAGATAACGACTTAAAAAGCCGCTGGGCAGGAGCGACAGCAGAGCTGAGCCTTTTGCTGGGGGACTATGGACGAGCTTTTAGGGTATATGATTTTGCGCTGTCTTTTGCCGATGCTGCTGACAGGGAAGAACTCAGGAATGGACTTTGGAAAAGTCTAACCCTGACCGACACTCTTCCCAGAGCACCCTTTGCCAGCAGCGAGACGGCAGGATGGGTTGCCTTGGCACAAATTAACAACCAGAGCACTGGCATAGTCACTGACCAGTACCTTTCATACTTGCTGTGGCAAGACCGTTTTTACAATCATCCGGCCATGCTAAATCCTCCGCCCAGCTTCACTCTACTAGAGCAAATAGCCACGGGGGATCGGCCGCGCGTGGCTATTCTCCTGCCACTTTCTGGTGATCTGGCTGCAGCTGGAAACGCTATTCTCGATGGCTATATGGCTGCACGCGCAAGCAGTTACCAGCCGGGGAATACCGAACCGGCTGATCCATTGGCACCTTTTGAAATAGAGATATTCGATACCAATGCAAACAACATCACCAGCATCGTCCGCCAACTAAACAGCAAAGAATTCGACCTGGTAATTGGGCCACTTGATCGAACCCTTGTTGCTACTTATGTCGAGATAATGCCGGACATACCCACACTGGCGTTGAACAGCCTGCCAGAAGAGCTGGACCTAAGCGAAAAGCCCGTACTCGGATTATCCCTAAATGTAGAGCAAGAAGCGGAACAAGCAGCGATTCGCGCACTACAAGAGGGACATCAAAGCGCCATTGCACTGGTTCCTGACAGTGAATGGGGTTATCGGGCAGGCGAGGCCTTTACGGATTTATGGATAGCTGAGGGCGGTAATCTGGCGACGTTCGCACGCTATGGTGACAGTACTACTCATGCAGACCTGCTCGAGCAAAACCTCCATGTGGATGAGAGCGTTTCCCGAAAAAATGCACTGCAGTCAAATCTGGGCCGAGCGCTGGAATTTACCCCGAGAAGACGACAGGATGTCGACGCTCTTTTTCTCGCGGCATCCCCTTCCCAAGCCAGGCAATTGAAACCCATGCTGGCATTTTTCTTTGCAGAGGATATCCCTGTTTATTCGACATCGAGCATCTACTCAGGATTTCCTGATCCAAAAGCAGACCGGGACCTGGACGGGATTGAATTTTCAACCATGCCCTGGATTCTCGACAATCAAAATGAGCTCCGCAACAATATATCGAATCAAACGGGAGCTTCAGCGACGGCCTTGCGTATGCAAGCTTTAGGAATTGACAGCTTTTATTTGTCACAAAGACTTATTCAACTGCATGAAGCACCGGATACACTTTACCGCGGTGTTCTCGGCAAGCTAAGCAAAGAGAGCCAGGGTAACAACCTTGAAAGAATGCAAGTCTGGGCAAAATTTATTGGGGGTAACGCCAGACCTGTGAACAATTAACCCCCTAGGCACAGCCATGAAAGGAAGACTGGCAAACCTTATCAAGGGAAGCGACGCTGAAAAACGAGCCGCCAGGCTATTGCGCCGCAAAGGTTACAAAATTGTTGATAAAAACAAATCCTATAAATTCGGCGAGTTAGATATCATTGCCGAAAAAGGCTCTCAGCGAATCTTTGTTGAGGTCAAATTTCGCAGCACCCAGAAGTTTGGTGATGCCAGTGAGTTTGTTGATGCCACAAAACAACGTCGCTTAATAAAAGCGGCCTTAAGCTGGATTCAGGTACAGGACCCACAAATGCATTTTTCTTACAGGTTCGATGTCATTGCTATACAAGACAATTCCGGTATACAGGGAATAAACTGGATTGAAAATGCGTTTGAGGCTACGTTCTAATGCAAGATGAATTGCGTTCCCGACTGGAACTCGCAGGCATGGCGATCGGTAGCCTACCCGACGCGCTGGAATCCCAATTAATTGACGCCGGCAAACAGCTTAGTGAAACATTGCTGGCAGAAAAAAAAGTGATCGCCATTGGCCTGGGAGACGGACATACAATCGCCGAATATTTTGTGGACGAACTTATTAATAGCTCCCAGCTAGACAGACCACCCCTACCCTGCGTTTTGGTTAGTGGGAACACCAGCCCGGAAAAACTCACTCGGGAAGTCAGTGTGCTGGTCGAGCCCGGAGACTTGCTGATACTGTTTCAAAATAGTCGACAAAATCGCCTAGGAGGAAAAGATGAAAAGCTCACCCTGCTTTATGAAACCATCAATACCCTGAAGGCCCGGACTATTCTGGTCGGACACAGCTATACATACCATCTTGAAGACACGGGTTTTATCTCACTGACACTGGATAATGAGTCCCGTATGAACTACCTTTGCAGTGGTACAGTAATAGGCATGACCTTGGCAGCCTTGGTCGACCACCAACTATTTGGACACCCTATCTAACTAACCATCGATGATTTATGTTTGATTTAAAAACCCTACGAACTTCCCTTTTCCTGGCTTTTGTTCTTGGCATGCTTGGGGGCTGCAATACCGTTCTAGATGTCGTCAAGAAAGACCAGATTGAAACCAACCCGAACAAACGAAGCTATGGGGCCAGGCTCGATGACTCGACCATTGAAACGGTTGTCGAGCACAACATTGAAAAAGCCCACGAAAGCTTAAAAGATGCGCACATAGAAGTTGATAGCTTTAATACTGTGGTACTCCTCACGGGAGAGGTACCTAACGAAGAAGTGCGCAGCCTGGCAGCGCAAACCGCTCAGGAAGTTGCCAACGTACGTATTGTTCACAATGAACTGACTGTCCGCGGCAACAGCTCATTTATGTCGAGGACAAACGACAGTTATATCCATACCAAAATAAAATTTAACCTTTCCAGGGAGCCTGATCTGGATGGTACCGATATAGATGTGATTGTTCAGGATAGCGTTGCTTTTCTTATGGGACTGGTCACGCAGGAACAGTCAGAAACCGCCGCTCATGTCGCCAGCCTGACATCCGGTGTCCGACGCGTAGTTAAAATATTCGAATATGTTGATTAGCCGAAGAGGTCAGCAAGAATAAAAAAGGCCAGATTAAATCTGGCCTTTTTTATTCTTGCTGACTGTCTGTCTTTATACCTACTGCTGTCTTTACTTGACCACTCTCAGTGAAGGTCTCCCACCACCTGAAGGCGCCGGGTCTGTATTACTCGGCCCATCCGGATCGGGAGTATCTGGGCCATTCTCATCGAACATCATCCCGCGACCATTTTCCTTTGCATAAATACCAATTACAGCAGACAAAGGCACCGATATGTCCATGGGAATCCCACGAAACCGGGCATTAAAGGTGATCAGCTCATTGCCTAGAGACAGCGCTTTCACAGCACTAGGTGCAATATTCAGGACAATCTGACCATCCTTTACATAATCTTGCGGAACTTGCACATCCGAGTGCATAGCATTCACAAGAACATGGGGTGTAGCGTTGTTATCGAGAATCCATTCATACAATGCTCGCAATAAATAAGGACGGCTCGGAGTCATACACTTCTACCTGTGTTAAACAGGTGACGCCATTTCTTTTTCCTGAATTGAAAGGCTTTCCTTAAAGGAGTCACGCGTAAACAACCTGCCCATATAATCATAAAGCGGTTTGGTTTGACGGCTTTTCGCGATACTGACACCCATTTGATTTAAACGCCAGAGAATAGGCGCAAGGCAACAATCGGTCAGTGTAAAATCTTCGCTCATAAAGAAAGGCATTTCTCCAAATATGGGCGCAATTCCTGTCAGGCTTTGCCCCAGCATTTTGGCATCTTCTGAAGAACCTTTCCCAAGCATCAGGCGATCCACTGCCGGACACCAGTCATGCTCTATTCGCTGCATCCACAAACGAGCCTGAGCCCGGGCTACCGGGTAAACCGGCAGTAGTGGAGGATGTGGAAATCGCTCGTCCAGATATTCCATCATAACGCGCGAATCGTAAAGCACGAGATCACGATCAACGAGTGTAGGTAAAGAGTTATAGGGATTTAAATCAGACAGTTCTGCCGGTACCGTTTCAGGAGTGTAGTCCTCTATATCACAGGTCACCCCTTTTTCAGCAAGCACTATTCGCACTCGCTGAGAGTAGTGACAACCAGGATCCGATAGCAGTGCCATGGTTGAACGATTAAGAATACTCATAATAGAGTTGGTATCTTGTTATTAGTGTAGGTTACGCCAGTACTCGCGGTTCAACAGCCACGCGAGAACGAAGAAAATACTTAGGAAAACCAGTATGCCGGCACCGATCCGCTTGCGCTCTTCAGCCATGGGCTCTGCCATGTACACAAGAAAATTAGTTAGATCGTAGACGACCTGGTCAAACTCTTCAGGGGTCATCTGCCCTTCATTGCCCTCGACGATCTCCAGGTCGGCACATTCTGTCGCATGTTCGTCGCCATGATCCCCATGAGTACAGGTTTGCAGGCCTTGAAGCTCAAGCAAAGCGTGAGGCATACCAACATCTGCGAAAACACGGTTGTTCACACCCAGGGGGCGCGAATCATCTGCATAGAAGTTTTTCAGGTAGGTATACAACCACTCAGATCCACGAGCTCGCGCTACAAGAGTTAAGTCAGGTGGCGCTGTACCGAATGCTGCCTTGGCATTTTCAATAGGCATACTGATGCTCATCAATTCGCCAATTTTCTGGTCGGTAAAAACCAGATTTTCCAACGCGATATCATGTGGAATACCCAAGTCATCGGCAACGCGCTCATAGCGAGCATATTTAGTCGAGTGGCAACCATAACAGTAATTCATATACCACTTGGCACCACTTTGCAGACTCGTCTTGTCCGATAGATTCGCATCAAATTCTTCACAGGCAATGGTTCCACACTCGTGGGCAGATTCTGCACCCACGGCTTTCAACGGAATCCAGCTGAGAATGAGGACAACCAGCAAGCCCAGGGCGAAAGTACCCAATCCAAGTCCCTGCATGGTGACGCGCTCAGGCGGCTCTTTAAATTTATCTTTCTTTGACCACCAGGGCATACCGATAAAGAATACAAAGTAAAAGCCCGTACAAATCTGGGCAAGTAAGGTGCGTGCCGGTGTAGGAGCCTTAACGCCAAGGACACCCAAAATAATAAAGCTGGCTGCAAAAAGCAGAATCATGGCTTTCCAAGTATTTCCCTTGTAGCGAATAGACTTAACAGGACTCTTATCAAGCCATGGCAGCACAAACATGATGGCAATCGCCGCCGCCATCACCATAAAACCACCCAGCTTGTCGGGAACGGCCCGCAGCATTGAGTAGAAAGGTGTGAAATACCAAACCGGGGCAATGTGCTCAGGTGTCTTCAGAGGATTGGCCTCTTCGAAATTGGCGTGCTCAA
>JAURLY010000147.1 GCA_030830945.1 Gammaproteobacteria bacterium
AACACGTGCACATCATGATGCTCTGCCAGTTTATACGCCGCAGTTAAACCCGAGATCCCGGCGCCGACAATCGCAATTTTTTTGCGCCCATCCATATTGTGCATTTTCTGAACATTCTCCACGTTTATAATACACCAGCACCTCTTTAACTAGAGTTTGGAGTTTCGGCTCATACGTGGAGCCAGTATTCCGTACCAAAGACTTTCCAGCATTCGAAGTAACCCCAACGACCAACTAAGTCGTCGGGGAAAACGCACATGTCTTTTACGTTTTTCTATACCTTTTACAATAATCTGACAGGCCTCATCCAGGCTCAAAAGAGTGGGCATATCGAAATCATTTAGCTGTGTCAGCGGTGTATCAACAAAGCCTGGCGATACCAGGGTGACATCAATATTTGCTGAAACCAGATCGATGCGCATAGAGTCCAGCCAATATTCAAATGCCGCCTTTGACGCACCATAGGCTTCTGCCCGGGGAAACGGCAAGTGTGCAGCCAGGGAACCCACGCCGACAATTTGAGGCCGCAATTCACTGTTGCGCAAAAAAGACAGGGCAATTCGGGCGCACTCTACCTGGGCGAAGAAATTTACTTCCATCACGCGGCGATATAGGTCGAGACCGCAGTTCGGACGATCAACATACTCGCAGACACCCGCGGCCAAGATGACCATATCGATCGTATCTGTATGTTCTCGCAAGCGTGCGGGAAGTGCGAGGGAGAAATCCTGTTCGGATAAGTCAAATTCCAGCGGGCGAACGCGCTGGGGGGCCATGGTTTCAAGCTCACTTAATGCTTGACGATTTCGCCCGCTAACAATAACAAAATGCCCCTGTTCAATAAACGCCTGGGCCAAACCTTGACCTATCCCAGAACTGGCTCCGGTAATCCAGATAGTCTTTTTGCTATGCATGCCCTATCACCCTCAGGCAACCTTTGATTTGACCAATTTAATTAAACTGCCCATGACCGGCAGATGCTCATAAAGCATGGCGCCCAGATCATAGTGGTCGTAATGACTTTGCACCTTTCCGTCAGTAAAACGTAGTTCTGTGACTCCGTTTAACATCAGGTCTGCTCCCTTTTTTAGTCGAGGATGGCTGTAGCGCATTGTCCAGCCAAGAAAAGCCAAATCCTCCTGCTGAATCCGCGAATGAAACACGAATCGACAATAATTCAATGAAGCAGACATCCGTTCAAAATAGCGAGTGAGGTTATCCAGACCAATAACCTCTTGAACCGGATCGCGAAAAATACAGTCCTGGGTATAGATCTCAGGTAATTGGGATAGTCCCGCATAGCTAAAATCGGCATAAAAAGCACAAACTTTTTCCAACTGGTGGCTCATTGCGAACGGCTAACCTGCGATTCCTAAAATATTTAGCAAATTTACGCACTGGCAAATGGGCTGGATCAGAACAGGGGTAATTCTTTTTGGGGTTTTTACAATTATTAAATTTTTTCTTCTTACTGAACCGGATCTAAAAACTGGACGTAACAAGCGGTGTATAACATAGTAAGGCGTAATTAAATGGCTAAATTACTTCGCGAGCAGTCGTCCGAGGTCAGCAAGACAGACTCTTCGCACTTCAATAAGGTAATTGGCGAAATCAAACCTGCCGGGGAGCAGCGATTGCAAAACACAGCCAAGCGCACAGATTCCTGGTCACTTGATCTGGTGGCTATTGGCGCTCGGCAAGACCGAGAGGCTTTTGCTCGCTTTTTCCAGCATTTCGCACCACTGATTAAAGGTTATTTCCTGAATCACCAAGGCATGATGATGTCTTCCACGCAAGCCGACGAGCTGGTTCAGGAAGTGATGCTGAAGGTTTGGACCAAGGCGTCTAAATACAAACCGGAAAAATCCGCAGCTAGCACATGGGTCTTTACCATGGCCCGTAACACTCGTATTGACATGCTTAGGCGTCAGTCGCGCCACAACACAGAAGTGCTGGAAACCGAAGACATTTGGGCTACCGAGGAGGAAGAATCCCCGGTTGCCCGGCTGCAGATGCAGCGAGAACAAAAACTGGTCCGTGAAGCCATGGTGGACCTCCCGCCAGAGCAGGCCCAGATAGTGCAAATCATCTACCTTCAAGGCAAAACCCATACGGTCGCGGCTGAAGAATTGAACCTGCCACTCGGAACCGTGAAATCAAGGCTTCGACTGGCATTGGCCAAGATGAAAATACAAATAACCCAGTCAGCAGATGAAGCTGATTTACTCACTTAAACGATAATCATGATTAAGTATCATCCCAATATAAACACGCTAACCGAATATGCGTCAGGCAGTCTGGATACAGCCGCCGCAATTGCCGTGAGTGCGCACATGCATTTTTGCCATCAATGCCGAAAGCAGACGCAAGATTTGCAACTGCTCGGCGGAACCATGCTGGATAACAACATCGCCGTTGCCGATATTGACAGCTCGGTGCTGCATTCGCTGATGCAAAAAATCGACGCTGTAGATACGAAAGTCGAAACCAAAGTCCAGCCCGCGGGGCATAAGCAGGTCACTGATGCCAGCCTTGCAGGACTGCCTCCTGTCGTGGCCAAAATGATCGGCAACCGCAATAAGCTTAAATGGAAGAGGTTAACCAAAAGCCTGCAAATTGCTCCGTTGACCACGGGTCAATCACGCGCCGAAGTATCCTTGCATAAAATTTCGGCCGGCGGAAAAGTGATGCAACATGACCACCGTGGCCAAGAGTACACCCTGATTCTGAAGGGCAGTTTTTCTGATGAGAGCGGAGTCTATCAGCCAGGTGATTTCCTATTAAAGCAACCAGGTGATATCCACAGTCCTTACGCTGCAGCCAATCGCGACTGCATATGCTTAACCGTAGTGGAAGCGCCGGTTAGGTTTACTAGCCTACTGGGAAAACTTCTGAATCCGTTCTTGCGACTTAGCCCGGCTTAAGACTGGGCTTTAAGAGCTTTTCGCATTGCCGCAATAGTCTCGGCATAAGAGTTCGAACCGAAAATCGCCGACCCTGCCACGAAAGTGTCAGCACCTGCGTTGGCGATTTCTACAATATTCCCAATTCCTACACCGCCATCGACCTCAAGACGAATGTCGTTATCGAACGAATCCAGTAACTCTCTGGCCTGACTGAGTTTGTTTAAGGTATTTGGAATGAATTTCTGCCCGCCAAATCCTGGGTTAACCGACATCAGCAATAACAAATCAATCCTGTCCAGGACATGTTCGACAACGCCCAGAGAGGTTGCCGGGTTTAAGACCAACCCAGCCTGGCAACCCAAATCACGAATTAGCTGCAAAGAGCGATCAACATGCCGGCTGGCCTCGGGGTGAAAGCTGATATAACTGGCACCTGCATCAGCAAACATCTGGATCAGTTCATCGACAGGCTCAACCATAAGATGCACATCAATTGGCGCCGTCACTCCGTAATCGCGCAATGACTTGCACACCATCGGGCCAATTGTCAGGTTGGGGACATAATGATTGTCCATCACGTCAAAGTGAATCCAGTCTGCACCGGCTTCAAGAACAGCGTCAACTTCAGCGCCAAGGCGAGCAAAATCTGCAGAGAGAATTGAAGGGGCAATCAGGTAATCAGACATGGTCTTTCCATCGATGGTTTTCCCGGAGCATTTGTTTTCCAGTGTACAGGAAGCTAATTATTAACCCGGGCGTTCAACTCGTCCAGACGTTCAGGCGTGCCGACATCTTCCCAGTCACCCTGATAAAGCTCAGCGGTAACCTTGCCGCAAGCGATAGCTGCTTGCAATGCTTCTCGCAAAGGAAAAGCAGGACGATCCGGACCAAAGCGCCGGATAAACCCTGGGGTAAAAAGTCCAATGCCCGAATAAGTTCTGCCGGGCAAGGTTGTATTATCCAGTCGGCCCTGTGAATCCAGACCAAAATCACCTTCCGGGTGCTGATCCGGATTGGGCACCATCACCAGATGCGCCGTTTCAGCAGTCAATTCGATATCCACAAGTTGGCTTAGCGGATAATCGGTCCACACATCTGCATTAACCACCAGAAAAGCTTCATCATTTTCATTTTCCAGCAGAGGCAATGCAGTGCGCATCCCTCCTCCCGTATCAAGAATATTAGGCTCAGAAGACCAGTGAATTCTGGCCCCAAATTGATGACCATCACCCAGTTCTTCAACCAGTTTGTTTGCCAGCCAGTGGGTATTGATCACCAACTCACTAATGCCACAGCCGACCAACTTCTCAATGTGATAATGAATTAGTGACTTGCCCGCCACTTCCAACAGTGGCTTGGGTGTTGATTCCGTCAATGGTCGCATTCGCTTGCCCAAACCGGCCGCAAATATAAGTGCCCGCTTAACGGTCATGACCCAACACCAAATCACAAAATCTCATCAACTAAAATCCAGATAGTTGCCAGCCGTATGCCAATCCTTATACCAGTCTTGCCCGGACGCAAGTGGAATAAGCTGGTTCATCATCCAGTCATGAAGCTCTCGCAATTCTGGATATTTTCCCAAGGTTTGCAGTGTATAGCGCAATACCAGAGGAAGGTCTTTGAGATAACCGGGTTTACCATCTCGAAGATGCAGTCTGGCAAAAATACCCAACACTTTGATATGACGCTGTAGGCCCATCAGGTCAAAATCTCGCTCAAAGCCAATATGCTGTTCTTCAGTTAACAAGCCATCATCAAGAAGTTGGTTGGCGTAGCTTCTGACTGTTTCACTGACACGTTGCTCAGGCCAGCGCAGGTAACAGTCCTTACAGAGTGAGACCAAATCATAGGTAATTGGTCCCCAGACAGCATCCTGAAAATCTATGACCGCCAGATTTTGGTCTGGAAGCACCATCAGGTTGCGGCAATGAAAATCACGATGAACAAATACCTGCGGCTGCCCAGACACCTCTTCAGCCAGAAAGGTAAAGGCCTTCGCAATCATTTTTTCCGCTGTCGAATCCAGCTTTTTGCCGAGAAGTTGCTGCACAAACCAGTCGGGAAAAAGCTGCATTTCTTCAAGCAAATACTCCTGCGAGTATTCCTCCAACCAGTCAGGCCGATCACTGGTAATCTGAATCTGGTGCAGCATTTCTAGCGCTTTTTTATACAGCTGACCTGCATTCCCAGGTGTTAGGCAATCCTGTAATAACTGTTCTCCAAGATCTTCCAATACGAGTTTGCCTTGTTCGAAGCTGACGGCATGCATATGAGGCACTCGCACATCATTGCGGGCGAGAAAATCATTTATTTGCACGTATTCCAGATTTCGCTCTTTGTCAGGCGGTGAGTCCACCAGCATCAGACTCGGTTTTGATGTTAGTCGGTAATACCGACGAAACCCCGCATCCCCAGATAACGGGGAAAGGACAGCCCCCTGATAATCGACATCAGCTGGGCCATAGCGCTTAGCAAATTCAATAAGATCCAAGTTCATACATCTAAAAGTTAATTGCGGCCAAATACTACACCATAGAAACGGTGGTTTAAGTAGAATAGCGAGCTCATTTTGGAATCCACACCTGAATAATAAATAATTACCCTATGGGCATGTCGCCAAGAACCTATCTCACGCTAGCCAAGCGGCTTGGTTTATCACTGATATTCCTGCAATTCAGCCCTATGCTGCCTGCCCAATCTACAGAGGCGTCCGGACTTGACTGGGTTCCTCGCGCCGAACTAACAGAGGCGCAACTGGCTGACTGCCCTACCGCTTGTGGTGGGGCATATGTGAATCCCGCAAAAGATGAAACGGCTGATCCAGACCGTGCAATCATAGAGGGCCTGGCCGATTCCAGTGAAATCAATACCGCTGATGAGACGGCACTTCTGGAAGGCAATGTGGAATTTACCCAGGGCTATCGCCAATTAAAAGCAGATCGGGTCGAAATAAATCGAGGTCAGGGCAGCATTCAGTTGGAAGGTGACGTCAGCATTCGCGAACCTGGAATATTGCTGATCGGGGAGTCTGCATCCATTGATTCTAGCGAAAATCGAATTGATATCAGCGCCGCCCAGTATGTTATTCACGAGGCGAGAATCCGTGGGACAGCAGATCGTATCAAACGGTCTCCATTTGACGGAATAAGCATTGATAACGCCGCTTATACCACCTGTGAACCAGGCAATGAAGCCTGGACACTTTATGCCAGCGAGCTTCACCTTGACGAACAAACCGGCCGAGCCACCGCACGCGATATCAAACTAAAAATCGCAGATGTTCCTGTGGCCTACGTTCCCTGGTTTCAATTTATTTACGATGACCGTCGAGCCAGCGGTTTGCTGTACCCGGAAATTGGCTACAGTACAGATGAAGGATTTAAATACGCCCAACCTTACTATCTGAAACTTGCCCCCAACCAGGACTTAACCCTGACACCCAGATTGGCGGCCAAGCGTGGTACAGGGCTCGAAGCCGAATATCGCTTGTTAACAAAACAGAGTTACAGTCAGATTTCCGGGACATTTTTTCCTAACGATGCTATTAACCCTAATTACACCGATAACCGCTGGGCAAGTGCTATTGAGCATAGGGGTCAGTTTGGGGAAATTCGAACCCGGATTGATTTAGAGGCGGTCAGCGATGAGGATTTTCTGGACGACTGGGCAACAGAGACCGTCACTCGAGGGGACCGGGACCTTTTTCTTCAACAAAGCGCCCAGCTCTCAGCTCAACTTGGCAACTGGCAATTGTCCGCCGCAACGACCGGCTATCAAAACCTTATCGAAGATAATTATCGGCTCTACCGCGAGTTACCCCGACTGGGGGCACTGGGAACGTTCCAATTTGGGGAAACGCAGATTGAGCTGGATTCTGAAGTCACCCGATTTGACTTAACCCAAAATCAAGTTACCCAATACACCAATTACCTCCCTGACCAGAATTTTCTTCTTCCCGAAGGCAACCGCCTGAGGCTTGACTGGTCGGCCTCTTGGAATCGGCAGAAGGCCTGGGGGTATATAAAACCCACCCTTGGTATCGCCTACCGGTCTTACCAACTGGATAGCGCCTTGCTTGGCTATTCAGACAAGAATCCTACGGCATCAGCTGCCAAAGCCAGTCTGGATGCGGGGCTGATTTTTGAAAGGAGTGCCTCTATAGGGAATAGCGAGTTCTTACAGACATTAGAGCCTCGCCTATTCTACTTGTACCGGGAAGCCGATGACCAAACTGATCTGCCCGTATTTGATACCAGTTATGCATCCGAATCCTACGAACAACTATTTCGCGATTCTATCTTTGTCGGTGGCGACCGAATGGAAGATGCCAATCGACTCACATTAGGCGTGCAATCGCGTTTTTATGCTGCCAGCTCGGGGCGCGAAGTGCTTTCTCTGGGTATTGGGCAATCGTTTTATTTCGATCCCCTCGATAAATCGCTGCTCCCTTTGTCCGGCAATAACTTGCTAAACCCCGGTGATGCCGTCTTTATCGACCCAATGTCTCCCACAGCCATTTCTGGTTTCAGAGCAAGCGCTTTGTCCGATTCAATGACATCACCTTCAAACACGACGCCGGCGAACGAGCTACAGTTCTTGTCTACGGATCTTTACCAACACATCCTGGAACAAAATCGTCATCGCTCTGAACTGACTGGCGAGGCCAGATGGAATATGAATGATCACTGGTTCGTTTCGGCAAACCTGTTTTGGGACACAGAAGAATCTGAAATTGATCGCTCAAGGCTAGAGATTGGATACAGCGCCAAAGAATCAGGGAGTTTTTTCAAACTGGGCTACATCACCGAACAGAAGTACGCCCAAATTGAATTTGATCGTGCTTCATCCAGCGCATATCTAGTAAATCAAGACATCGCCCAAGCCTTTGTTCGCGGCCAGTGGAAACTTGACGAGCAGTGGGGATTGGTTTTTAGTCTTCAGGAAGATTTGGAAAATGACCGGAACCTGGACAGGCTATTCGGTGTCAGTTATGAGAGCTGTTGTTGGAATATTACCCTCGGTCTACGCGATCGACTGGAACGCTCCATCAACGATGGCTTTGTTGTAAATGATCCCCAAAGGGGTAAAAGTGTTATTTTGAGTTTCGAATTCTTCGGCCTGGGCGGCGTGGGGAGATCGGGCGCTGAATTGATCCGCTCGCCCTAGTGGTTCGAACATACAGGTAAGACTTGCGAAGACAGGAAGCGGGACACCATAATGCCCCGCCCCGGGTATGGTCGAAAGACATAATTAATGATTAGAGACAAATCGAATTACTGATGAAAATCCTTAAACCCTTAACGGCAATTCTTCTATTGCTAACAAGCACTCAAGTGGCCCTCGCGCAGGGACAACAAATCGACAAGATAATCGCCATTGTCGACGACAGCGTGGTGCTTTCCTCCGAACTGGAAACCCGACTGGAAGATGTCAAATTGCGCTTCTCAGACCAAACAGGACAACTACCTCCAGACGATGTTTTGCGCGAACAAATATTGGAGCGTCTCATTATCGAGAATATTCAGGTCCAACTGGCCAGCCGATATGGCATCAGCCCCTCAGATGCCCAGGTAAATCAGGCATTTTCCCAGATGGCCACTAGCCAGGGGATTACCCCGGAAGCTCTGGCCAGCGAAATGGAATCCCAGGGGGAAAGCATTTCCTCGGTCATGCGCGGAATACGCCGTGAACTCACTATTCAGCAAATGCAGCAGACGGCGGTTAACAACCGCATAGAGATTACTGAAGCCGAAATCGATAACTTTCTTAGGTCAACCGAGGGGCAATTCTGGCAATCCTCCAGCCTGAACTTACAACATATTCAAATCGGACTTTCCAGTGATGCGGATCCAGGTGAGGTTGCTTCTGCACAAAGCACAGCCAATTCAGTTATTGAAAGACTTGAAGCCGGTGAGTCCTTTGAAACACTGGCCGTGCAGTATTCCAACGCACCAAATGCAATGGAAGGAGGTAATATTGGCTGGCGTCGCTCAATGGAATTCCCACTTGAGATTCGCGAAGCGCTGGAGAATGTGAGTGTCGGCGAATACTCCGAACCGGTAAGAAGCTCTGGCGGCATTCATATCTTCAAGGTTATTGAGCAGCGAGGAGGTGTTTCACAAGAGCAAATGGTGGAGCAGACCAAAACTCGCCATATACTGCTCATGCCCAACGAAATCCGAAACAGTGAGGAAACCCGGGAACTGGCCGAAACTCTTCGGCAGCGTGTCATTGAGGGTGAACCTTTTGCAGATCTCGCTGCAGAGTATTCTGAAGACTTTGGTAACAGCCTTAGAGGCGGCGATCTGGGCTGGGTAATGCCCGGTCAAATGGTAGCTCCTTTTGAGGATCAAATGGAGGCCACAGAAGTTGGTGAAGTCAGCCCTCCCGTGGAAACCCAGTTCGGCTGGCATATTATTTTAGTTGAAGATCGACGCGAACAGGATATGTCGGATGAAATCCTTCGCAACCGCGCTTATGGCGTTCTTCACAACCAGCGTTTTCCGGAAGAGTTGGATTTGTGGCTTCGTGAAATCCGTGGCGATGCCTTCGTCAATGTTCTTTAATTAATAAGCTACTCGCTTGTATCGAATCGCTATCACATCAGGAGAACCAGCCGGCATCGGTCCAGATATCCTGCTTAAAGCCGCTTTGCGCGAACAGCATGCGCAGTTAGTAGCTCTAGCTGACATACAACTGTTGCGAGACCGGGCAGAAATGCTCGGCTTAGATATCGAATTAAAGCACTGGACTGAGAATACCCCTCTTGTACAACATACTCCGGGGTCGCTGTGGGTTTTAGAAATCCCCCTTAAATCAACCTGCACACCGGGGAAGCTCGACCCCGCCAATTCAGAATATGTAATCGAACTGCTAAGCCAGGCGACAGCGGGCGTAGAAAACGGAACGTTTGCGGCCATGGTAACTGCTCCGGTCCAAAAGAGTGTCATTAACGATTCGGGCTTGGTGTTCTCAGGTCATACGGAATACCTTCAGGAAAAAGCCGGAGTTGCAAAAGTGGTGATGATGCTCGCCTCACCCAAACTGCGTGTTGCTCTGGTAACCACACACCTGCCCTTGCGGGACGTAGCTGACGCTATAAACGAGGAAGAGCTTGAGCAATCCCTTCGAATATTGCATTCCGACCTGATTTCCAAATTCGGCATTGCCAGCCCGCGAATATTAGTTGCCGGCCTTAACCCCCATGCAGGAGAAGGAGGCCATCTGGGCACCGAAGAAATTGAAATTATTGAACCCGTGCTTAAACAATTAAGAGCGGAAGGAATGAATCTGATCGGGCCTCTCCCGGCAGACACCCTATTCACGCCGAAATATCTGGAATCTGCAGATGCGGTTCTAGCCATGTACCACGATCAAGGTCTACCTGTCCTTAAAGCACAAGGATTTGGTGAATCAATCAATGTTACTTTGGGTCTCCCCTTTATTCGGACCTCAGTTGACCATGGAACAGCGCTGGATTTGGCTGGCAGTGGTGCTGCCAATGAAGATTCCCTACTTGCCGCTATCAATATTGCCTGTCAGATGATTAGCAGCAATCGTAAATAACTATCATTAAGCAACTAACATCAAATAACTATTTAATGTCTCAGCTTCCCACACAGCGTTCCAGCGGACATCGGGCACGCAAACGATTTGGCCAGAATTTTCTTGTAAGCGAGTCGGTCATCCACAATATTTTGCGGGCTCTCAATCCCGGAGAAGATCAAGATATTATTGAAATTGGGCCTGGGCTGGGCGCCTTGACCAAACCTCTGGTGGAAAGTGGCGCCCAGCTATGTGCCATTGAACTGGATCGGGATTTGGCCGAGCGACTAAAACAGCAATTTGGCGCTAAGAAAAACTTTCAACTTATTAACCAGGATGTACTCAAGGTCGATCTGGCATCCGTTTTCGATAATGGCAAAAGTCTGCGAATAATTGGGAATTTGCCTTACAACATATCCACCCCAATACTGTTTCATCTACTAAACCAGTCGACCCCCATAGAAGACATGCATTTTATGCTTCAGCGCGAAGTCGTTGACAGAATGGGCGCTGAACCGGGCTCCTCACACTTTGGCCGCTTAAGCGTTATGATTCAATACCGATGTGATGTTGAATCACTGATATCCGTACCACCGGGCTCTTTCGACCCCCCACCAAAGGTCCATTCAGCCGTTGTTCGCCTTCGACCCAGACCACCTGAATTACAGGCAACTTCCGAGGCCATGCTGGACCGTATTGTACGAAGCGCTTTCGGCACCAGAAGAAAAACCCTGCGCAACAGCCTGAGAAAAGAACTCGGCGCCGATTCCATAGAAAGTCTGGGAATTGACCCCGGCCTCAGGCCAGAAAATCTCTCTGTCGTTGACTTTGTAAAGCTGGCAAACTGTGCCAACCAAAATGGCAAACAACCCAAATGAGCCTGCCAAAAGTAGAAATAAAGACCCAGCCACAGTTTGAACCAGAACAGTCTTCCATTGCGGAGGGACAGTTCTTCTATTCTTATCGAATCTGCATCAGGAATTTGAAAGGTCAAAGCTGCCAACTTATTAGTCGCCACTGGCTTATTACAGACGCCAATGGACACAAACAAGAGGTGATAGGCGATGGTGTTGTCGGTCAGCAGCCAGTTATTGAAGAAGGGAAAGAATTTATATACACCAGCGGTTGCCTTCTGGAGACCCCGGTAGGTACTATGGAAGGCTATTACGTCATGCGCACCGACGATGGCGAAGAATTCCATGCGCCGATAACGCCCTTTCTGTTATCTGTACCCGGCACCGTCAACTGATATAGCCAAGTTTAAACAGAAAAAGTAGCATCAAGTAGCCGAGACACACATGACCACCTACGCCATCGGAGACATCCAGGGTTGCTATGAGCCCTTTATGCGCCTGCTCGACAAAGTCGACTTTGACGAAAAAAAGGACAAGCTTTGGTCAGTGGGTGATCTTGTCAATCGCGGGCCCCAGTCGCTTAAGGTACTTGAGTTTTGCCGCAGCCTAGGCAAAAACTTTACCTGTGCGCTTGGCAACCACGACTTACATCTGCTGGCTGTAGCCGCCTGTCGTCGGCAGGTAAAAACCGGGGACACTTTCGATGATGTGCTGACCAGCCCCAATCGAGATGAACTCCTTCACTGGCTGCGCCACCAAAAATTACTGCACTACGACAAAGACCGCGATGTTGCTATCGTCCATGCCGGCATCGCCCCCCAATGGACCATTAACCAGGCGTGCGAACTCGCTAACGAAGTTGAGGATGTTATCCGCGATGACAATCTGGCGCATATCTACTACCACAATATGTATGGAAATACCCCGGCCAAGTGGTCTGTTGACCTGAGTGGTCCGGTGCGTTGGCGTGTGATTACCAATTACCTGACCCGCATGCGTTTTTGTACTCCCAAGGGCAAGCTTGAGCTTCAAACCAAGACGGGGCTCGTAAACCAGCCTAAAGGTTATATGCCTTGGTTTCAGGTACCCGACAGGCAGGCGAAAGAGACCAGCATCCTGTTTGGGCATTGGGCCGCCCTGCTAGGCGATACGCTTGACGGCGAGAATGTTTACGCTCTGGATACTGGCTGTGTTTGGGGGCAAAAGCTCTCCATCATCAACGTCGACAAACTCAGTAAGGTCCAAACTGTAAAGGCAAAGAAAAAAACTGCCCCCTAGTATTCCCTATGGTCGCTTCCATTCATCAATGCCAGCAGTGCGGCATGTCTTATGACAGTTCTCTAAAAAATTGCCCTAAATGTGACTTTGGTCGTTTTGATCACAATATCGGACAGCGAATGTCCGTTGATGTTGCGCATAACTTGCAGACTGTTGTGGTTGCTACTGAGCAGTTTTATGACGCACTGGCGCAAGCCAAGAGAGAGTGTTTTTCTGAATTAGAGGTAGTAGTTGGCGGGGGATTGATCAATCACGAAATCGCCAGCATCCTGGAAGCAGAAGTTTGGAAAGCATCGATACGGGATTACCACCAAGAGCCCAACAATCGCGGGGCATATATTCTAAGGCTTTAGCCTTTTATAAGGCTTGGCTGGGTAGCTAGGCTAAAAGCTCTTCAGGGGGCCGCTCAATATTCAGCTTATTGCCTAGCAGCTTTTCGATAGGCTCCAGCAAGAAAGAATCATCTTCGCAAGCAAAACTAATGGATACGCCCGTTTTGCCTGCACGACCTGTTCGGCCAATGCGATGAACATAATCTTCAGGTTCTTCCGGCAAAGTATAATTAATCACGTGGCTGATGCCATCAACATGAATACCACGTCCGGCCACATCCGTTGCAACCAGAACCTTGATCTTGCCCGATTTAAAGTCTTCCAAAGTGCGAACGCGCTTATTCTGGGCGATTTCCCCGGAGAGAATACCGGCAGTCAATCCCTTCTTTCTCAGTCGCTCATGGAGACGGCGGACTTCATCCCGTCGATTGGCGAACACAATGACCGATTCAGCCTGCTCGGTTTCCAGCACGGCCTGAAGTAATTCGAATTTCTGGTTGCCTTCTACAATATAGACTTTCTGGTCAACACTGTCAGAAGCCACATGATCTGGCTCTATCTCAATACGGGTAGCATCAAGGGTCCACTGATCGGCAAGGCGCTCCACATCCGATGTAAAGGTTGCAGAAAAGAGCAATGTCTGTCTATGATCCTTGTGCGGCGTCATTCTGACAATTCGACGTACTTGCGGAATAAAGCCCATGTCCAGCATACGGTCTGCCTCATCAATGACCATTACTTCAACACGATCAAGGTAGACGTCTTTGTTGGTGGCAAAATCGATAAGGCGACCCGGCGTGGCAATAACAATGTCGACTGTGTCGTAATGCAGCGCTTTTTTCTGTTTGTCGTAATCCATACCGCCAACCAGTGTCTGGACTTTTAAATCTGTATGCTTGGCAAGGCCTTTTGCATCCTCAGAAATTTGCATGACCAGCTCCCTGGTTGGGGCAATAACCAGTGCTCTCGGCTCACCTGCATACTGTTCTTCATCGAGCGGGTTATTCATCAAGTCATGAATTATGGTAATGAGGAAAGCGGCTGTTTTTCCAGTGCCTGTCTGCGCCTTGCCTACCACGTCGTTACCTGCCAGCGTAAAGGGCAGGGATTTTGCCTGAATTGGCGACGCATACTGAAACCCTAGATCAGCGATGCCGTGCATAAGCTGCAGAGGTAGACCCAGATCATGGAAACGAACTTTGGTTGGCTGGGGCTCCACTTCAAATTGCGAGAGATCCCATTCTTGTTTTCGGCTGCTTGGGCGACGTCTACTACGGCGTCTGTTCGGCTTCTCTCCCTCACTGGGAGAAGTTGTTTTATTTTCGGTCAAAGGATTGCTTTTTTATAGAGAAATTTATGGGCGGCGATTATATCAGTCAAAGTGATTAATTACTCACCAGTATTCATACCCCTTAATGCATCAATAATGCGGTGGACGCTCCTTATGGTCCTCTCCGTCCCTCAGCCCATGCTGGATTTCCTGCAGAAGCTTTTCGTAATGTTTGACACCTGTTTCCAGTTCATCCATACGCTTTTGCTGCTTGTATAAAACATCACTCAATTTTTGCAGACTGTCTTCAAGAAAAGCTACTTGCATTTCCAGCTCCGCAATCCGTTGATCAGTGTCTCCAGACATATCGACGCACCTTATTTCTTAACCAGAAGTGTCATGGCTTCCAAATGAGAAGTATGAGGAAACATATTCATTGCGCCTATTTTTTCCATTCGATAAGCCCCGGAAAGTATTTGGATATCACGGACCATTGTTGCCGGATGACAGGAAACATAAAGTATTTTTTCTGGACCGAGCTTTATCAACCAGGGCATAAGCTCCGTCGCACCCACTCTCGGCGGGTCCAGCACAACAATATCGAACCTGTCTTTCCCTAGCCGGGCATAGTGATTCGGTTCAAATAAATTAACTGTCGTAAAC
>JAURLY010000148.1 GCA_030830945.1 Gammaproteobacteria bacterium
ACATCCATGCCCAACCAATGTCCGGCCCTGTGCATATAGAAATCGACATAAGCCCGCGTTTCTATCAGCTCTTCCAGGTTGCCTTTCAGCAGTCCCAGATCAATTAAACCCTGGGTAATCACGCGCACACTCGCTTCGTGAGGCTCATTAAAACGCTTGCCCATCTGGCACGCATCAATCGCCGCATATTGTGCGTCGAGCACAATTTCATAGACAGCTTTCTGTTCTGCCGAGAACTTGCCATTGACCGGGAAGGTGCGAGTAATATCTGCAGCGTAGCCCTGATATTCACAACCGGCATCAATTAATACCAGATCGCCATCCGACATCTTGCTTTGGTTTTCAATGTAATGAAGCACACATCCATTTGAGCCAGAGCCTACAATTGAGCTATAGGCCGGAGCCGCTGCACCACTTTTGGCAAAGTGATATTCAATGACCGCTTGCAGTTCATATTCGTACATCCCCGGCTTGCATAGTTGCATGGCCTGACAATGCGCCTCGGCAGATATCCTTGATGACCGCTTCATGATTTTCTGCTCAGCACTAGTTTTAATCAGGCGCATCTCCGAGAGCAAATGATCCGGATCAATAATTTCGCCAGGAGGCGAAGCGCCCGTTCGCGACTGGGAGCGGATATGGTTCAGCCACTGGGTTAATTTGTGATCAAAATCCTGATACTTCCCAATGCCAAAAAATATGCGTTCCCGGCCCTCAATCATGCCCGGAAGAATGTCATCAATATCATCAACAGGAAATGCATCATCCGCGGAGTAATTCGCCATACAGCCCTCAGGGCCCTCACGAAAACCATCCCATATTTCCCGTGCACGATCTTTATCCCGACAAAAAAGTATGTACTCACCCTGCTCTCGGCCGGGCAATAGAACCGCTACGGCATCGGGCTCAGGAAAACCGGTCAAATATTCGAAGTCGCTGTCCTGTCGAAAGCGAAACTGGGTATCACGACTCCTGGTCACTTCCCTAGCGGCCGGAATAATCGCTACTGAGTCTTCCCCAATCTGGTTCATCAGATTTCGTCGGCGTTTTTGATACTCTCTCTGGTCAAACATTAATGGATTGCTCCCGGTTCCTCTTTTTGCTGCTCTGCAAGGGCTCTAAACTGGTCAAATAGATTAAACGCAGCAAGCCTAACAAATTCAATTATCTCTGCATAAAGCGCTTCATTTTCATCAGTATCGTCCACCTCTGTTTCCAGACGGGAAACCTCAACCAGATCCGCCAGCGTATCCTGTTCTGCTTGCATCAGCTTGGCCTCTTCATCACCGACAGTGGCGCCTAATCCATTCAGGAAGCCTTCACACCAGACCGCGAGTTCAGTCAATCTAACCGATAAAGCAACATTATCTTCTGGCAAAAAAAGCCTAAAGCTAAATAAATCCTCGTCCATGACCATAATTCTTTGGGCGATAAGACTTTCTAAATCTTCATAAATTGATTGAAGTTCTGACGTTGGTAAATCTACATAGTCCGATACGACTCGCAGCCCAAAGCTCCCCTGCAAGTGGTGACCAACAACGTGCCGCCCACAAAGATGTCCATGCAATTCTGCGGGTGAAACAATCACACCAGCCGAATCAAACTGCTCTACCATCTGCTGGTAAAGTATTTCCTGTGCATTCATAATTAACCTTTTGATATAAAAGTAGTTTAGCACTTCACAAAGGCCATTGACCGACTCGGCATAGATGCCTATAGTGCAATCTGGCCTGACAGTCAGAGAGCCACCCGGAAACTCCTATTTTATCCAATGAGCGACGCTAGCCTTAAAACTCTTGAAGCAAAAATCGATGAACTCATCGCTTTTGCAGCCCACCTTCAGCAAGAAAATGAAGGCTTGCGTGAGCGCGAGTCAAATTTGCTGAAAGAACGCTCTCATCTCATTGAAAAGAATCAAGTGGTTCGCCAACGCGTTGAGGCTATTGTTAAGCGGCTTAAGTCCATGCAGGATACCTAGAGGCCAGCTATGCAATCTACCGTCAGCCCCGTAACCATCACCCTTCTGGACAAGCAGTATCAAATTAACTGCAAACAGGATGAGCGCGAAGAACTTATTGAAAGCGCTCGCCTGCTTAATTTCCGACTTGCTGAAATAAAAAACAGCGGAGCTGTAATTGGCCTGGAACGAATCGCTATTATGGCAGCACTTAACCTATCTCACGAGCTGGTTCGAACCCAAAAAGGTGGTGATGCCGGCCAAGTAGTAGGGGCTGGCCTTGAACGACTGCAAGACAAAATAGGTACAGCGATCGATTCCCTCAATCCTTCCAATAAAATTTAACCCCATATTATCCCCGGCTTCTAAAGGTTATAATGTGCCTGTCCTTGAGATGTGGGCATGCTGATACGTCCTTGAGCCGATGCTTATATACCTAGGATTCTCCAAGAAGCGACTGTTGTGCATGTCCGCGCGACGGAAAGCCTGATGTTTCTTCTGGAGTTTCCACCTTGAACGAAAGGGTTCAAGGCCTATTCAGCTTGTCACATCTCTTGGATCCTTAACTCTTCGAATAATTATGAAACAGGAACTTCGCCAGAAGTTACGTAAGGCAAGAAATAGCCTCTCCCCCCAGCAGCAAACAAAGGCCGCCCAGTCCTTATTGCAGCTATTCCGGGAAAGTAGCTTTTCCGAATCAAAACGCATTGCACTTTACATTGCGGCCGATGGCGAAATAGATCCGGAGGCTATCTGTTCATTTTTATGGGAACAGGGATCGGAGGTTTTTCTTCCAAAACTCAACCAAAACAAAATGGGGTTCTCACCATATCGCCCTGACAGCAATCTCAGCCCCAACAACTACGGAATTCCCGAGCCCGAAGGAACATTATCTTTCGGCCCAAGGGTTCTGGATTTAATCCTTATGCCTTTGGTGGGTTTCGATAAAGATGGGAACAGATTGGGCATGGGCGGTGGATTTTACGATCGCACACTATCTACCCTGCAACAAAAACGACCGCAACTTGTGGGCCTGGCTCATGAGTGCCAATTGGCTGAGCGAATTGATCCAGAGGAATGGGATATCCCGCTGGATGCAGTAATCACTAACCAGAAAATTTACCGCTTCAAATAAGATAAGACTGGGGTCAGAGTAAAAAATTACTCTGACCCCAATTTTCTTTTAGCTAAGGAATAGCTGGTATGCAGGGTTGTCGCTCTCATCCCAGAAAGGGTAGCCTAGCTCTTTAAGCATCGCGTTTACCGTTTTTCGATCTTTCACCGGCACCTGCATTCCCAAAAGCACACGGCCATAAGCAGCCCCATGATTCCTGTAATGAAACATGGAAATATTCCAGCGCGATCCCAGCAGCGTTAAAAACTGCATCAGGGCACCTGGTCGTTCCGGAAACTCAAAACGGTACACCACTTCATCCTCAACAGCCTGGCCATGTCCGCCGACCATGTGCCGAATGTGTAGCTTGGCCATTTCGTTGTCGGTGAAATCTTCCACCGCATAGCCGTCCTTGCGGAGCTCTTTTAGCAGCGCCTGCCGATCATCTTCTGACTGAATCTGTACACCACAAAAGATGTGGGCATCCCGACTATCGGCAAACCGATAATTAAATTCGGTGATGCTACGCTTACTCAGCGCCTTGCAAAAAGCCTTAAAACTGCCAGGTTTTTCAGGAATAGTCACCGCCAATACCGCCTCGTGCTTCTCCCCGATCTCGGTTCGCTCGGAGATATAGCGCAAACGGTCAAAATTCATGTTGGCGCCACAATTGATGCCGACCAGTGTTTTGCCTTCACAGCCTTCGCGGTCTACATATTTTTTTATTCCCGCAAGCGAAAGCGCACCCGCGGGCTCCACAATAGACCGGGTGTCTTCAAAGATATCCTTGATACTTGCACAAAGCTCATCCGTGGATACGGTAATCACTTCATCCACCGTATCCTTAAGAATCCGAAATGTTTCTTTGCCAATTTGTTTGACAGCCACGCCATCCGCAAACAGCCCAACCTGTTTGAGCACACCGCGCCGACCGGTTTTCATCGCTAATTCAAGGCAGGCACTTTCCTGCGATTCCACAGCAATAATCTTAACTTCGGGTCGAACGTATTTAACGTAGGCGGCTATGCCCGCAGCGAGCCCACCGCCGCCGACGGCGACGAAAATGGCGTCGAGCTGGTCCGGGCACTGGCGCAGTATCTCCATACCCAGGGTTCCCTGACCGGCAATTGTGTCGGGGTCGTCGTAGGGATGCACATAGGTATAGCCGTGCTTTTTAACCAGCTCCTGGGAATGCAGAAATGCCTCGTCGAACGAATCGCCATGCAGTACAACTTTGGCACCATAAGCTTTTACCGCATTCACTTTAATGGCAGGTGTGGTTTTTGGCATGACGATGGTGGCCTTGACGCCCAGATACTGCGCGCCCAGCGCCACACCCTGCGCGTGATTGCCCGCGGAGGCGGCGATTACACCCTTTTTTCGCTCACTTTCGGACAGACTCAACAGTTTGTTATAGGCACCACGAATCTTGAACGAAAAAACCGGTTGAAGGTCTTCCCGCTTTAACAAAATACGGTTACCCAAACGGCGTGACATAATTTTCGCCTCGTCCAATGGCGTTTCTTTGACGAGGTCATATATGCGAGCGTCGAGTATTTTCTTAATGTACTTTTGTGTCATAGCGGGTTTCTTCATAAAATGCAGTGACTTGTTCTGCTAACTCGGCCACAGTCTAGGCCGCGCAGCATAGTATCAATAACCTGGCCACGTACCAAACCAGATATTTTGGTCAAACCTACCGGAGTTTAAAAAGTCGATGGATAAACAAACCCAGGACGAACTTAAAAAACAAGTCGCTACCAAGGCCATCGACTACGTAATGCAAAGGCTAAAGCCCAACGACATTCTGGGTATTGGCACCGGTTCTACTGCCAATTTCTTTATCGACATGCTGGGCGAATACAAAGGCAGGTTTGCCGCTACTGTCGCAAGCTCGGAGGCTTCTGCCGAGCGCCTGACAGCCCAGGGTATTGAAGTAAGGGACCTTCGCGACGTCGATCGTATCGCGATTTACGTTGACGGCGCCGATGAGGTCAACGCCAGAAACGAAATGATCAAGGGCGGCGGTGCCGCCTTAACCCGGGAAAAAATTGTCGCGGCTGCCAGTGATGAGTTTGTCTGTATCGTCGACAGCAGCAAGCAAGTGGATGTTCTGGGGGCTTTTCCCCTGCCGATAGAAGTCATCCCAATGGCAGCCAATCTAGTCTCGAAACAATTGAAAAAATTAGGCGGCAATCCGGTTCTGCGCGAAGGCGTGGTTACCGATAACGGCAATCTGATAATCGATTTACATGGCCTGAAAATAGAAAACGCCCCGGAAATGGAGCGTTCTCTGAATCAGATCACCGGCGTGGTGACCAATGGGCTGTTTGCTGTTAGCCCGGCGACTGTGGTACTTACCAGTTAGTCGCCACAGCTAAATGACCTTGTCGCCACAATGCCGCCAGCACTGCCAGGCACGGTAACAGTCAAGGTGACAAGGCCTGTGCTAGGTGTGTCATCCGCTGCTAATGCTACGGCAAACGCCTGACTGCCAATACTGTTGGAATCAGGTGTAGTAAAGGAAGTCGGACCACCAATTTCACAGTTGGTGGCTACCACCGAGAACGTGGTTCCTCCTGGCAGAGGACCATTAAAGATATCTGAAATCCTAAAGACCCTTCT
>JAURLY010000149.1 GCA_030830945.1 Gammaproteobacteria bacterium
ACTTATCGAAGAAGAAGCCAACCCAGATCTAAAATTGCGCGTCTTTGTCACAGGAGGTGGGTGCTCTGGTTTTCAGTATGGCTTTACCTTCGATGAAGTTGTGGGCGACGAAGATACACAGATTGATGAGGGTGGGATATCCGTTCTCGTTGATCCCCTTAGTTTTCAGTACCTAATTGGCGCAGCAGTGGATTATCAGGAAGGGTTGGAAGGTGCTCGATTTGTTGTCAGCAACCCAAATGCTTCAACAACCTGTGGCTGTGGAGCCTCTTTCTCTATTTAGTCCGGCCAGTCCCCGGATTATATATGTGAAAAATTATGTTTAGTTTTTTGTGGGAGGCAAATAAAGACCGCCAAGGATGCAGTTTGCCTTGGCGCCTGTAACTGAGGGGCTATTTCCATTAATTTCCTCTAGCCTGCATTTTGCCAGCCAGGCAAAGGTGACTGCTTCGACCGCATCTGGATCGATGCCAAGACTATGTGTATCAGCGACTAGCTTTCCGGCCAAAGTTTTCTGGATGGATTTCATTAAGCGCTGATTGTGCGCGCCGCCACCACAAACATAAATTTCGTCTGCGTCAGGTAGATAACCCTGGATTGCATCACAGATGTTTATTCGCGTTAGTTCAAAAAGTGTTGCCTGAACATCTTCAGATTTCACTTCCAAGCCAGTTTCAGCAATCCTGGCTTGTATCCAATCCAGATTAAAATAATCCCTTCCCGAACTCTTGGGAGGCACCATAGAAAAATATTCATCGTTGAGCATGGCGGACAACAGTGAATCTATGGGCTCGCCAGAATTTGCCCATTTGCTGTCTACATCCATTTCATGCCCAAGATGCATCTGACACCAATCGTCCATCAAGCCGTTACCTGGGCCTGTATCAAATCCGGAGACACTTACCGAAGGATTAGCCGGAAGCATGCTGACGTTGGCAATTCCGCCGATATTTAAAATTACCCGGTTTAATCCCGGCTTGCGGAATACCTGATCATGAAATGAAGGCGCCAAAGGCGCGCCCTGTCCACCTGCTGCCATGTCCATGCGGCGAAAGTCGGCGGTTGTAGCAATACCTGTACGTTCGGCAATCAGATTAGGGTCGCCAATTTGCAGTGTTCTGGGATATTGGTCGTCAGGTAGATGCAATATAGTTTGCCCGTGACATCCGACTGCCGCGACATCATTTGGAGCAATCCCTTGTTCGCTCAGAATGCGGTTGACTGCACTGGCAAACAGCTCGCCAATCAAATAATCCTGTTTGCTGACATCCTCAATCGTACTTTTGGTATTGATACTTCTGATAGATGTCCGGGTATCAGGATCAATTGGATATTGTTCATAGGCTATTAGTCGAGGACGAGACTTGGAAAAGTCCACAACCGCTGTATCCACTGCATCCATGCTGGTGCCAGACATCAGACCGATATAGTACGGCGAAGTGTTGTTTTTTTTGTTCAAGAATCGTTTAAAGCTTGATTGCTGCTCTGGGCAATAATGGTGTCTTTAGTGACTTCGAGCTTAGCTAAAAGAGGCCTGGTTACTAGTTTGAAACTCTCTATTTCGGAAGCATTAATGGGCATGCCGTTAGGTAAGCTCACAGTCCTTGGGTTGGTATGAACGCCGTTGACCAGAAACTCGTAATGTAAATGTGCGCCGGTCACCCGCCCGGTTGCGCCCGAAAGACCAATGGTTTGTCCCTGTGAGACAGTTTGGCCAACGCGAACATTCCTCTTTGATAGGTGCAAATACTTGGTTTGATAGGTTTGCCCGTGTCTTATAACTATGTAGTTGCCATTGTAGTTGTCGTAGGCTGAGGTAATGACTTTGCCATCGCCTGTGGCATAGACAGGAGTGCCTGATGGGGTTGCGTAATCAACGCCTCGGTGAGGTCTTACTTGTCCTGTCACAGGGTGAAGTCGTCGAGGGTTGAAATTGCTGGATACACGCGAAAATTTTACTGGTAGTCTCAAGAACGCTTTACGCATACTGCGACCCTCCGGCGTGTAATAAGCTACCTTGCCATCGCTATCTTCATACCTAACAGCTTGAACGGCTTTGCCCCGGTTTATAAATTCGGCAGCCAGTATTCGGCCTGTGCCCAGGTATTCGCCATCCAGATATTTTTCTTCAAAAAGAACAGAGAACTGGTCGCCTTGGCGTATTTCAAGTGCGAAATCGATGTCCCAGCCAAAGATACTGGTCAATTGCATAATAAGATTGTCGCTAAGGCCGGCATCCAGTCCGTCCAGATAGAAACTGCTGTCTATCTCACCTGATTTTACGCTGGTAAATATTTCTGGCTCTAGCTGAATGTGTCGTGTGGCGAAGCCAGCGTCATTTTTGAGTGCTTCAAATTGTTCCAGACGGCTAACTTCGTAAACCACCTTTTGTATCTGGTTGTTTTCATCAAAATAAAAGTGAAACTGTTTGCCTGGCAAGATTTTGCTGAAATTCGAACCATGCTCACTTTCGTAGGCCAGTTGATGAACAATGGAGGGGCCCAGACCCGCCCGGTCAAATATTAGTGACATGCTGTCACCGTTCTTCACGGTGATTGTACGTACGTCTAGTTCAGACGGAGGTTCTGGCTCGGTAAGTTCAGTGGCGGCTTCCAATTGCAGCTGCAAGTTTAATGGTTCAACTTTTAAATCAGCGATAGCGATAGATTGCGCCGAAGTATGCACAGAAGCTTCATTGTAGTGGTGAGGCCACACAAATGCAGTAATGCCAATAAACACCATTGCGGCAACGACAGGATACACAAGATTTTTAGGGACGGGGATGCGCAGTTTCTCTTTAGGGAAACCTGGGGCCGCCTTAACTCGGCGCGTTGCCTGTGGTCTGTTTTTTTGCATTAATTTAACTCTCTGGCGCGATTGTAAATAAAAGCGGGAATGATACAAAACAATAATTTCAAGAAATTTAATCAAAAACCGTGCCAAGGTATTGAGTTTAGTGCACTTTACGTTATCGTACGCCGCCCGATTTCACAAAAATCAATTTGAATATATGACGTTAGATACCAGTTTTTTGGCAGACTTGGATGCACGTGGGCTGATTGCCCAGCGTACAGCTGAAGACGAACTTGATCGACATTTGTCTAAATCCAGGACTGTTTATTGTGGTTTTGATCCGACAGCCGATAGCTTGCATATAGGTAGTCTGGTGCCCCTGCTAATGCTCAGGAGGTTCCAGCTGGCTGGCCACAGGCCAATTGCGCTGGTCGGCGGTTCTACTGGATTGATTGGCGACCCAAGTTTTAAGGCGGCGGAACGCAAGCTCAATGGCCCCGAAATAGTTGATCAGTGGTGCGAGCGGCTAAAATCCCAGTTCAGCCAGTTTATCGATTTTAATACCGATGCATTATTAGCCAACAACTATGACTGGACAGCCAACATGTCTGTCCTGGATTTTCTCCGTGATGTGGGCAAGCATTTTTCGGTCAACTCTATGATTCAAAAAGAATCGGTCAAGCAGCGTATTGATCGAGAAGGAAGCGGTATATCCTTTACTGAATTTTCTTACCTGTTATTACAGTCACTCGATTTTGCCGAACTATATAAGCAACACGATTGCACTCTGCAGGTTGGTGGCTCAGACCAATGGGGCAACATTACCGGTGGAATTGATCTGACCCGGCGGATGCATGGAGGACAGGTTTATGGGCTGACCATGCCGTTGATTACCAAATCTGATGGAACCAAGTTTGGTAAAACGGAGTCTGGCACCATATGGCTGGATCCGGCCAAGACCTCCCCGTATGCTTTTTACCAATTTTGGTTGCAAACGGCGGATGCCGATGTTTATCGCTTCCTAAAATATTTCACATTTCTTCCAGTTGAAGAAATTGATGACATTGAGAGGCTGGACATGGAGCGCGACGGAAGGCCAGAAGCGCAGCGAATTCTGGCGGAAGAGGTTACCAGACTAGTGCATGGGGAAGATGCATTGGCGGCGGCGCAACGTATTACTGACGCACTTTTCTCGGGAAGCCTGGATGCGCTATCTGAATCTGATTTCCACCAGCTGGGTCAAGATGGGTTGCCTACCACGAGTATTAAATCCTTGAATCTGAGTTTTCCGTTGACCACGTTGTTTACCGATGCTGAATTGGCTAAAAATGGAAAGCAGGTAAAGGATGCGTTGTCTCGCGAAGCGGTAATGATCAATGGACGACCGCTGGGATGGGATGACAACATGAAGGCTCAGGAAATATTTGCGCAAGAAGGTTCTCGCTTTGGCCGTTACTTTCTCGTTCGTTTGGGCAAGAAAAACTACCATATGTTTCTTGCTTGATCGGGTGTTTCATAGCCCTCAACTGAAGTATTAATAAAATCAAATCTGTCTTTTTTTCTAAAAAGGCGTTGACAGAAAAAAACCGGTCTATAGAATGCGCGCTCTCTCGACGAGGCGGCTAGAAAAATCGCCTTGTTGAAGCCTCCAGAATCTTCAAAAAAACATGAAGATTTTGGTTGACTCAGGGTAGCAGATCATTAGAATACGCAGCCCTCGCCGAGCACCGGTAAATCACCTAAAGCTCAACAAGCGAAAACGTTCTTTAACAATTTGATCAAGCAATGCGTGTGGGTGCTTGCTGAGATGTTTTGGTACACAAAATATCAAACGCAAGATATCCATCAATTCATTCCGAATTAATGGCCATATTATTTGGCCTTATATTTATATTAGGTTCAAATTAGCGTTTGGCCGAGTTTTTAGATCGTACGCAGGGTTACTGCAACACGGTCTCCTCTTGATCTTCGGATTAGAGGTTAAAGATTTAAACTGAAGAGTTTGATCATGGCTCAGATTGAACGCTGGCGGCAGGCCTAACACATGCAAGTCGAGCGCGAAAGCCTTCGGGTGAGTAGAGCGGCGGACGGGTGAGTAACGCGTGGGAATCTACCTAGTAGTGGGGGACAACAACCGGAAACGGTTGCTAATACCGCATACGTCCTACGGGAGAAAGGGGGCTTCGGCTCTCGCTATTAGATGAGCCCGCGTTAGATTAGCTTGTTGGTGGGGTAATGGCCCACCAAGGCGACGATCTATAGCTGGTCTGAGAGGATGATCAGCCACATCGGGACTGAGACACGGCCCGAACTCCTACGGGAGGCAGCAGTGGGGAATATTGGACAATG
>JAURLY010000150.1 GCA_030830945.1 Gammaproteobacteria bacterium
TATCTGACCATGGATTTTAAAACCGAGGCCAACATTGTTCGGTCCTTGGGAAAAATCATTGAAAAAGGCCATCTGCACAAAGGGGAAAAACCGGTTTACTGGAGTGTCGTTGGTGGATCAGCCCTGGCTGAAGCCGAAGTGGAATATCAGGAGAAAACTTCTTACTCGATTGACGTGGCTTATCCGGTAACCGACGCTGATTCGCGCGCCCGATTTGCCGAGGCTTTTGGTCCGGCAGCCGCAGTAGGTGATTTGGCAATTGTGATATGGACGACCACGCCCTGGACATTGCCATCCAGCCAGGCTGTCAGTCTGAATCCCGAACTTGAGTACGTGCTGGTTAAAATCAATGGCCGGCTTTTAGTGGTCGCCCAGGCGCTGCTGGAAAGCTTTTGCAATCGTATGGGTGCTGAGGTGCCAGCAATAATGGCAACTGCTGAAGGCACCAAACTGGAGGGAGCACTTCTCCATCATCCGTTTTATAACAAGCAATTGCCCGTACTCTTGGGTGATCACGTTACGACAGAAGCCGGTACTGGTTGTGTACACACAGCCCCTGATCACGGCGTTGACGATTACAACGTTGGCAAAAAATATGGCCTGGGCATCCTCAACTATGTGGATGATGCTGGTCTTTACCGTGATTCCGTCGAGCTGTTTGCCGGGGAGCATGTATATAAGGTTGACCCCTTGGTGCTCAAGGTTGTTGAACAGCATGGAAACCTGCTCAGTCAGTCAAAGTTTGAGCACAGCTACCCACATTGCTGGAGAACCAAAACCCCATTGATATTTCGGGCAACCCCGCAGTGGTTCATCAGTATGACCCAGGCCGACCTCCTGAAGAAGGTAAAGGCGGAAGTTGAAAATGTTCAATGGATTCCGGGTTGGGGCAGGGCGCGAATTGATTCCATGCTCGACAGCAGCCCCGACTGGTGTATTTCAAGACAGCGTACCTGGGGTGTTCCTATTTGCCTGTTTGTGCACAAGGAGACGCAGGAACTTCATCCACGCACACTGGAAACAATTGAAGAGATTGCCAGCTTGATAGAGAAAGAGGGAATGGAGGCCTGGTTTGAACTGGATGTTGCAGAGTTCCTGGGGGATGAGGCCGGGCAGTACAGCAAGGTGACTGATACGCTGGACGTCTGGTTCGATTCCGGTGTTACCCATTACTCTGTCTTGATGCAGGAAGATGAACTGCGATTTCCGGCAAATCTTTATTTGGAAGGGTCCGATCAACACCGTGGATGGTTCCAGTCGAGCTTGAAAACATCCGTTGCGATGAATGACTGTGCCCCGTACAAACAGGTACTGACCCATGGTTTTACCGTGGATCAACAAGGGCGAAAAATGTCGAAGTCCATCGGCAATGTGATTGAGCCGCAGAAAGTTATGTCGACACTTGGTGCGGATGTGATGCGTTTGTGGATTGCTGCAACGGACTTCTCAGGTGAAATGAGCGTATCGGACGAGATTCTCAAGCGCACCTCCGACTCCTATCGACGCATTCGAAATACACTGCGTTATATGCTGTCCAATCTGGATGGTTTTGACCCTGAAAAAGATGCCGTTCCGGCAATCGAACTGTTGTCACTGGATCGTTGGGCTCTGGACGCCACGGCTCGTCTACAGGATGAAATTACCCAGCACTATGACGAATACCAGTTTCATTTGATTTATCAAAAACTGCATAACTTTTGTGTCGTAGAAATGGGTGGTTTTTATCTGGATATCATCAAGGACAGAATTTACACCTGCCAGGTAGATTCGGTTGCACGACGTTCTGCCCAGACAGCGATTTACCAGATTGCCCAGGCGTTTGTTCGCTGGATTGCGCCTATCCTTAGCTATACCGCTGACGAAGCCTGGGAATATCTGCCTGGTGTCGAAGGCTCAGTATTTACACAAGAGTGGATGCTGGGTATTCCTCGTTTGGATGCAGCTTCAGCCATTAATGCAGAAGGGTGGAATCAAATTATTGAAGCCAGGGATGCGATCAACAAGGTTCTGGAAGAATTGCGCCGTGACGGGCAGATACGCAGCTCTCTTGAGGCTGAAATAGAAATTGATGCACCCCCACAGCTAAAAAAATACTTCATTGAGTTGGGAGAAGAGTTGCGTTTCGTCCTGATGGTGTCGTCGGCAAAACTGACCGATTCACTTTCCGCGGCCAAAGAGACCAGTGTGAAAGGCTTGTCTGTTGCTATCCGTAAGTCAGATGCCGATAAATGTGTGCGTTGTTGGCACTTCCGCGAAGATGTGGGTAGCCATCAAGGTCATCCGGAACTTTGCGGTCGTTGCATTGAAAACGTTGATGGCAATGGCGAAGTTCGACGCTTCGCCTGATTTGGAACTTCGAGTTTATTACGTTGTCTGGAATAACTGAGTTAATGCATAAAAGCTGGCGTTGGTATCTGCTTGCCGTGATTTTGATACTGTTTGATCAGTGGACCAAATCTCTGGCGACAACCCATCTCCTATACGGCCAAGCTGTTGAAATTACAACGTTTTTTGACCTAAGACTTGTATGGAATCATGGGGCAGCATTCAGTTTTCTCAGTGATGCAGGCGGTTGGCAAAGGTGGTTTTTTCTGGGCATTTCCGTATTGGCCAGCGTGTTAATTGCATGCTGGTGGTTACCAACACAGACTCGATTTTGGTCGCTAGTAGGTATGTCTTTTGTTTTGGGCGGTGCCTTTGGCAACTTGATTGATCGGGCAATGTTGGGTTACGTCATTGATTTTATCTCGGTGCATTGGCAAGGCCGTTATTTTCCTGCCTTTAATATTGCCGATTCTGCAATAACTCTAGGTGCAATTGCGCTTGGCATTGACTGGATTATTCTGGAGCCCAGAGATTCCAGGCAAGAGAAGTAGAACAACAAAAGAAGTAACAACAACCATGATAAAGATTGATCGAGAAACAAGAGTTACCCTAAATTTTTCCCTGAAGCTGGAAGATGGCCAGGTGGTTGATTCAAACTTTAATAGTGAACCGGTTGCTTTTGAGGTTGGTGATGGCAAATTATTGCCAGGGTTTGAATCGCGCTTGTTGGGTATGGAAGCTGGGGAGGAAGCGTCGTTCACAATTCCTGCCGACGACGCATTCGGCAACCACAATGAAGATAATATTCAGGTATTCGACATAGAGCAATTTGCTGATGCAGACGAGCTCGAAAAAGGGCTTGTGCTTAGCTTTACAGATGCCGCACATGGTGAGGTTCCCGGTGTTATTCAAAATATCGATGAAAATCAGGTCTGGGTCGATTTCAATCATCCCTTGGCTGGGCGAGCACTGGTTTTTGATGTGAAAATCCACAACGTGGAACCAAGAACCTCTCACTAATGCAAATTCATCTTGCTAACCCACGTGGCTTCTGTGCCGGCGTAGATCGAGCAATTGATATCGTCAATCGGGCGCTGGATGTGTTTGGGCCGCCAATCTATGTCCGCCATGAGGTAGTTCATAACAAGTTTGTGGTAAATACCCTCAAAGAGCGGGGGGCTATCTTTGTTGATGAGCTGGATGAAGTGCCCGACGATGTCATTGTGATTTTTAGTGCACACGGTGTTTCCCAGGCTGTCCGTGCCGAAGCTAGCCGTCGTTCGCTAAAAGTATTCGATGCCACATGCCCTTTGGTGACAAAGGTTCATCTGGAAGTGGTCAAATACAGTCAAGAGGGGGCTGAGTGTGTATTGATTGGCCACGCGGGTCATCCAGAAGTAGAAGGCACAATGGGTCAATACGATGACACTAACGGGGGAACCATCTACTTGGTGGAAAGCCCCGATGACGTAGCGAAACTAAGTGTGCGGAACCCGGAAAATTTTGCCTACGTCACCCAAACCACACTTTCCATGGATGACACTGAGGTCATTATTGATGCGTTGAGAGAGCGTTTCCCCAATATTAAGGGACCGCGAAAGGATGACATTTGTTACGCCACCCAAAACCGGCAGGATGCGGTAAAGCAACTGGCACTTGAGTCCGATTTGGTGCTGGTTGTCGGCTCAGTGAACAGCTCAAATTCGAATCGTTTGAGCGAGCTGGCCCAGCGATGCGGTTCTGAATCTTATCTAATTGATGATGCTAACCATATTCAGGCTGAATGGCTTGTCGGCAAGAAAGCCATCGGCATCACAGCCGGTGCTTCCGCACCGGAAATCCTGGTTAAGGAGGTGATTGCTCGGTTAAAGGAATTTGGTGCAAGTGAGCCCAGACAACTTTCCGGTATCGAGGAAAACGTCCATTTTTCCCTCCCCAAGGAATTGCGACAAAACAGCTGAACTGGTGTTTCGGACAGTTGCTTCGTTTAATACTGAGTAATAGCCTTCATTAACCCTGCTCAGGAAGAGTGTGTAAAACATGGAGGTTTGATATGTCTACAAGGACTCGTAGGCAAAAGTTTTCTCGTATCTTTTTTTCAATAAACATCGGCTTTTCCCTGATAGAAGTATTGTTTGTATTAGCTATTACAGCCATTTTGGCAGGTCTCGCCTCGCCATCTATCTCATCCTGGATTGAAGCTACAAAGGCAAAGGCAATTCAGCAACAGCTTTCATCATTGTTATTTGATGCCCGCTATCGGGCACTGACCAATGCCCAGATTTTGACGGTTTGTCATTTAGAGGATGGTCAATGTTCTGGAGATTTGGCATTTCCACTTGCTGCTTTTGTCGATCCGAATAGAAATGCAGTCTGGGATGCCAATGAAACCTTGTTGCGGGAAATATCAGAAGATATTCCATCGAGCGCTAAATTAAGCTGGAACCGAAATGGTGGTTTTTTGCGTTTTTGGCCAAGCGGTGGAACGGGGGCACTTTCCGGCTCTTTGACTTACTGTGATGCAGCCAGTCCAGAAAATGATTTCAGGATTGTCGTTGCTCGTACAGGGCGGCTTCGTCTCGATAATAACGATACTCGCTGCAACTAGTTCACCATCAGACTATGAAACAGTTCTCAGAATAAAGCTCTGTATGACCATTTAGCGTCCTTTTTGTCCGTTTGGCTGTATCTGCTTGAGATACTTGTAAAGGACTAAGAAAATTGCGTGCAAGTACTTGTTATCGGCCGATGTGCAAATGAGAAAAGTTCAGGGATTCACCTTAATTGAACTGTTAGTGACTATAGTGATTGTCGCTGTTTTGGTGGGATTGGCGACCCCGGGTATGCGCAATTTTATTGAAAACACTCAAATAAAATCAGAAGCGCAAAGGTTGGCTAGCCTGCTCTCACTCGCTCGCAGTCAGGCAATCACTGACAATCAGCCTATGGTTGTTTTTGGCTCATTTTCGGGTACTGCCCTGAACATTGATGTTTACGACAACAGTAATGATGACGCCACGCTCACTTACGAGGCAGGGGACACCTATGTTGAGCGCTCCACTGGAAGTCAAAACCAGCTGGATGTCGGCGCCAATGCCGTTGTTACAGACGATAACGTCATTCTCTTTGATGAGAAAGGTCGTTTGGACGAAGGTGGCGGCACGGCAGTGGTTACTTTTTGTAATGAGGAAAATACTTCCGGGCGGAGCGTGACAGTGAATATTATTGGGCGTGTGAGCATTGCTGACTTGGATAACCCGGCGGCAGAGTGCCTCTAGACGAAATGGGATTTGGGCGTTCATCAAATGAATAAAAAAACTCAAAAATTAAATCGTCGTAGTCAAGGCGCGACGCTTATCGAAGTGATTATCTCCGTATTTATTTTCACTGTTGGCGTGCTTGCATTTGCCGGATTGCAGTCGCGTTCTATTCAGTCGACCTTTGACAATACTCAGAGAGACCAAGTGGTTTGGTTGACCCAGAGCCTGATTGATCGGGTGCGCGTGAACAAGAATGGCGGTGCGACCTACGAGACTGCTCTCAGAGACTTTGATCTGGCTGACTGCAGTACCCCGGCAACCCTATGTGATGCCGCAAATTGCACATCAGCCCAGATGGCGACGTTTGACGTTTGGGATCTCTACTGCCGCAATAGTTTTCAAGGTGCATCGGCCATAAGTGCGCTTTCCGTTAATTTTTCTTGCGATCCCGTAGGCTGTGCACCAGGCGCAGATATGCTGATTACGACCAATTGGTGTGCTCGCAGTCTTGAGTCTACTGAGGGGCTGGCCACGGCTGCAGATGACGTTTGCGAGAATACTATTTCAGAGATGGAATACAGAGTGGGGTTCAGGCCATGATTTTCTCTAGCAAACAGTCGGGTGTGACCCTGATAGAGGTCATGATTTCTGTGACACTTGGCATTCTGTTCTTAACGGCAGCCATGGGGTTTCTGGTAACCGGGCAACAATCTTTCAGGTCGCAGGATACTGGGGCCCGTATTCAGGAGAATGCCCGATTTTCCATGGATATCCTGACAGATAACATTCGCATGGCTGGCTATAGCACCAACACGTCGGTAGCACCCGCTTATATCTACAGGGAAGCCTGCGGCA
>JAURLY010000151.1 GCA_030830945.1 Gammaproteobacteria bacterium
TCGGTGACATTCACATTGTCCACCATCAGCGGCTGTCCGCTTCGATCTCGCAGGGCGGTATGAAGCACCGAACGATCTTCGGTCTTGTTAATGCGCTCCCCGGAAAACATCTTTTCTCGCCAGCTGGCGAGATCAATCTCATCCGTAAGGTTCATCAATTCAATGAAAATGCTTTCATCAATCCTGTTTTTGGAATAGTCCAAAAATATGTGCGGCATCTGCATGGAAAAGTGTTCTGCACGTGAAGGATCCTCATCAAAGAGATCTTTCATATGTAAGTTTTTTGAATTCACTGCCAATGTTTGCAGGTTATACCAGCTCTTCAGTTGGGCGCGACTGGGCATGTTGCTCCTCAGTTTCGGTGGGAAGGGTAAGTCTTAATACCTAAAGCATGTATCCAAGTAAATACATCACTTAGAGCAAAATCATGTTGCATAAGCTCTAATCGTACTTGCCGTTATTAAACCCGGCAACTTCTAAAAGGCTCAGCTTCTAAAAAATAAAAAACTATCAAAATTATTTAATTAATAGCTAAAATTTATAGAGTGTATGGATTTTTCCAACTTCATCAATGCATTAGGAACAGCCATAGTGAGGCTCGCAGTGCATGACAGAGCACATCCTTTATCGTTTTAAACATTCTTATACCTGGAGTTCATTAATGGCACTTATCAACACACAGATCAAACCTTTTACTGCAAATGCATATAAGAAAGGTGAGTTCATTGAAGTAAGCGAGGCGGATCTTAAGGGCAAATGGTCCGTATTCTTTTTCTATCCCGCTGATTTCACTTTTGTTTGCCCTACTGAGCTAGGCGATCTGGCTGATCACTACGAGGAATTTCAATCACGCGGTGTCGAAATCTACTCTGTGTCTACCGATACCCATTTCACCCATAAAGCCTGGCATGACTCTTCCGACACTATTGGAAAAATCCAGTACACCATGATCGGAGACCCAACAGGTGAAATCACTCGTAACTTTGATGTTATGCGTGAACACATGGGGCTTGCAGATCGCGGCACATTTGTTATCGACCCTGAAGGTGTTATCCAGGCCATGGAAATTACGGCCGAAGGCGTTGGCCGAGATGCGAAAGATCTGTTGCGCAAGGTTAAGGCTGCGCAATACGTTGCCGAACACCCGGGGGAAGTCTGTCCCGCCAAGTGGAATGAAGGCGAAGAAACACTTGCTCCTTCCCTTGACCTTGTAGGAAAAATCTAAGCGAGTTTACTGGCCTTTTAAAGGCCACCTAAACCTTGCTTCTGACATGGTAGAACACCTGTTTTGGCTGATTGACCAAATTTGCAGAAAAAACGAATTGCTGTAGAGTCATTCATCCCTATAATCGCCGGCTCACATCATCATTTCCAGCTCCAAAGAATGCTGGATTTGGGGAAATGCGCTACCTCATATTGAGTAGCATGGACGGTCAATTAGCCAACAGGATCTGCTAATGTTCCCAGATTCCAATAACCAGAATTGGAGTGCCGAAGACTCGGCAGAAACCTATCGACTCGAAGATTGGAACGCGGGTCATTTCAGCATTAACAAGGACGGCAATCTCGAGATCGAATGTCAGGTTAATGAAACCAACGTTCGCGTTCCTATCATGGACATCATCAAGGGCATGCAGGATCGAGATCTGTTTATGCCGGCGCTTATTCGTGTCGAAAACATTCTCGACCACAGCCTCAAAATACTTAATGAAGCCTTTAAAAACGCCATAGACAACTGCGGGTACCAGAATGTTTACCGTGGGGTTTTTCCCATCAAGGTCAATCAACAAGCACAGATTGTTGAAGAAATCGTGCGCTTCGGCCAACCCTACAACCATGGCCTGGAGGCCGGCAGCAAACCTGAGCTTATTATCGCCCTGGCCATGCTGGAAAACGAAGACAGCTACATCGTTTGTAATGGCTACAAGGACGAGGAATTTATTGACTTGGGACTTAGGGCGATCCAACTCGGATACAAATGCTTTTTTGTCATCGAGACGCCTACTGAAGTGCCGGTCATTATTCGTCGAGCACAGATGCTTGGAGTCAAGCCCATGCTGGGCACTCGCATAAAGCTTTCCACCCGGGTTGAAGGCCACTGGCAAAAAGACAGCGGTGACCGTTCAATTTTTGGACTCAACAGCCTGCAAATCATCGAAGTCATCGACATGTTAAAAGAAGCTGACATGCTTGACTGCCTGCAACTTCTGCACTTTCACCTGGGCTCACAAATTCCCAGCATTCACAACATTCGCAGGGGCGTACAGGAAGCCTGTCGCTATTACGTCAGCATGAAGCACGAAGGTGCGGCTATGCAGTACATGGACGTTGGCGGTGGCCTGGCCGTGGACTACGAAGGCAACCAGCAACGCAGCCTGAATAGTAAAAACTACACACTGGATGAATACTGCAGCGACATACTGGAAACCATCATGATGACGCTGGATCCCGAAGAGATCGATCACCCGGTCATCATCTCTGAATCCGGTCGTGCTACTGCCGCCTACTCGAGCATCTTTTTGTTTAACATCCTGGACGTCGCCCACTTCGATCCTGTGCGGCAACTGCAGGAGCCGCCACAGGGAAGCGATGAAAAGCTAAAGAATCTGCGCGAGATTCTGGAAATCATAAATCCAGATAATTTGCAGGAATGTTACAACGATGCCAACTATTACCGCGACGAGATACGCCACCTTTTCCAACACGGCCAGGTCGAACTACGCGAACGTGCCATAGCCGAAAACCTGTATCTTGAGGTGCTGCAAAATATTCTCAAGATGGCCCCTGAAGCGGGCGTTCTTTCTGAAGAAGTTGAAAGACTTCAGCAGAGCCTGACGGATATTTACTACGGCAACTTCAGTGTGTTCCAGTCCTTGCCCGATGCCTGGGCCATAAACCAGGTTTTCCCGATCATGCCCGTGCATCGTCTCAATGAAAAACCTACCAGACAGGCCACAATTGCCGACCTGACATGCGATTGTGACGGCAAACTGGATCACTTTATCGGCGATGAAAGTACCCTGGCACTGCACGAGCTTCGCGATGGTGAGGACTATTACCTTGGAACATTCCTGGTCGGCGCCTACCAGGAAACACTCAGCGATTTGCACAACCTGTTTGGGGATACTAACGTGGTCAGTATCCGTATTAACGAAGATGGAAGTTTCGAGTTTGTTCATGAAATTGAAGGAGATACCATCGAAGATGTGCTGGATTATGTCGAATATGACATCAAGGCCATGAAAGAACGGTTTCGTCGCACTGTTGAAAGAGCGGTTCGCGAAGAAAAAATCACGGTAAAAACCAGGCAGCAAATCCTTAAATCCTTTGCAGAAAGCCTGACCGGCTATACCTATTACGAGGTGGATTAAGTTTTGAAAAAAGTCATAATTATCGGCGCCGGCGGCGTCGGCGGCGTTGTCGCCCACAAATGCGCCCAGCTTCCTGAGGTGTTTGAAGAAATCGTTCTGGCCAGTCGCACGCAAAGTAAATGTGACCAGATAGCAGCCCAAATCGGCAAAGATCATTTACGTACCGCCCAGGTGGATGCAGATAATGTTGAAGAACTGACCGCACTACTCAAGGTGGAAAAACCTTTTATGGTCATCAACGTTGCCTTGCCCTACCAGGATTTACACATCATGGATGCCTGTCTAAACGCAGGAGTGCACTACCTCGACACGGCCAACTACGAACCGCCTGAAGAAGCCAAGTTTGAATACAAATGGCAGTGGGCTTACCAGGACAAATTTAAGCAGGCCGGTTTGATGGCACTTCTGGGCAGCGGTTTTGATCCCGGGGTCACCGGTGTGTATACCGCCTATGCGGCCAAACACCATTTTGACGAAATTGAGACGCTGGATATCGTTGACGTGAATGGCGGCAACCACGGCCATCCGTTTGCCACCAACTTCAATCCTGAAATCAACATACGCGAAGTAACGGCTGAATGCCGTCACTGGGAAAATGGCAAGTTTGTCGGCACCCCGGCAATGTCTGAGAACCTGAGCTTCACCTGTCCCGAAGGCGTTGGAACTTACAGTATTTACCGTATGTACCACGAAGAGCTGGAATCGCTGACCAAACACTTCCCGACGATAAAAAAAGCCCAGTTCTGGATGAGCTTTTCAGAGAACTACCTCAAGCATTTAGAGGTACTAGGTAATATTGGTATGACCTCCATTGAACCCGTGAACTTTGAAGGTCGCGAAATTGTTCCCCTGCAATTCCTGAAAGCGCTGCTACCAGACCCTGCTAGCCTCGGCCCCCGGACCAAAGGCAGGACTTGCATCGGCAATATTATTCGGGGAACCAAAGACGGCAAGGAAAAACTCTACTACGTCTATAACATTTGTGACCATGAAGCCTGCTATGCCGAAGTTCAATCCCAGGCGATTTCCTATACTACCGGCGTGCCGGCCATGATCGGTGCCAAGATGATGATGGAAGGAAAGTGGATGCAACCCGGTGTTTGGAACATTGAACAAATGGACCCGGATCCCTTTATGGACGACCTGAATCGATATGGCTTGCCCTGGACTGAAATTGAGCTGGGTTCTCATCCTCTAGAAAACGGCTAAAAGTAATGGCCAACCGGTTTTTCAATTTTGATTGCAGCCGCGTTCCCTCCCCCTGCTATGTGGTCGATGAGGTGGCGGTTGAAGAAAACCTAAAGATTCTGGCGGATGTACAGGCCCGCAGCGGTGCCAAAATCCTGGCCGCGCTCAAGGCTTTTTCTATGTGGAATCTGGCTCCCCTGACCAGCAATTATTTGAGTGGGACCTGTGCCAGCGGCTACAACGAAGCCCGTCTGGGCAAAGAAGAGTACGGTGGCGAAACACACGTTTTTTCCGCGGCTTATAACGAAGCCGACCTGAATAAAATACTGCCTCTGGCAGACCACCTTATTTTTAATTCCTGCAGCCAGTGGCAACGTTTTCGCCCACTGGTGGAGACCCACCAGAAGAAACATGGCAAACCCAAAGTAGGCTTGCGCATAAACCCGGAGCATTCGGAAGGAGCCGTGCCCATCTACGACCCTTGTGCTCCTTGCTCTCGCCTAGGTATCACTTTTGAAGAACTGGATCCCGAATCCTTGGAAGGCATTACCGGCCTACACATGCACACCCTGTGTGAGCAAGGCTTTGCTCCGCTGCAGCGAACAGTCGCCGCACTGGAAGAAAAATTTGGTGATTTACTGGAGCAAATGGGCTGGCTCAATCTGGGTGGCGGGCACCATATCACTGCTCCCGATTACGAACGTGATGGATTGATTGCTCTGATACAGGATTTACGCGAACGTTATGATGTCGAGGTCTTTCTTGAACCTGGCGAAGCCATCGCCATTCACACAGGCGTACTTGTAACTGAAGTTCTGGACATCAAGTACAACCAGATGAATCTAGCTATTCTGGATACATCAGCGACTTGCCACATGCCAGATATTCTGGAAATGCCCTATCGGCCAGAAATACTAGGAGCAGGGGAGCCCGAAGAGAAAGATTACACTTATCGTTTGGGAGGCATGACCTGTCTGGCCGGTGATGTCATTGGTGACTACAGTTTTGACGACGAGTTACACCCCGGAGATCGATTAATCTTCGACGATATGTCGCATTACACCATGGTGAAAACCACAACGTTTAACGGAATCAACCTTCCGGCGATTGCCCGATGGAATTCCCAAACTGACGAAATTCATATCGTAAAACAGTTTGGTTATGAGGACTTCAAAGGTCGCCTTTCCTAAGCAGGTTCACGCGATCCTAAAACTTTTCCTCCAGACAGTATCTTTTCCAATCCCCGTCGTGAATAAGGCTGCTTTCGTCCACTTCATGATTATAAATATAGGTCCAGGCATGCCCGGGCTCATCCATTAATTCGACAGGCTTGCGCAAATACAGCGAACCCTCTTCGTCCTCCGGGAAGAAATCTTCATAGGGATCAAGAATAGGCCAGGCTTCAGGGCTCAGTACCTCATAAACCTCGCCCTTCACCAACCCATCACCTTCTTTTAATCCCGGATAGCTACCCAGATCGTAGAGCATTCCCTGCACTTGTGACTCGCACACGAAGCGCAAATACTTGCCTGCGGGTAACGCCTCCATTGCACCTAACCCCCGCGACCCAAGGGATACATCAGATCGCATAAGCGTCCCATACAGGAACAAGTGATTTGGTGTATTCATTTTGATCTCTAGTCTGCAAAATTTCAGAACGAAATCTTGCGATATCACACGACAGTTAACAACCCGAAAAAAAAATCTCAGGTTTGCGTGCTTTATTCGCGTAATTTACTTAAAACAAAGAAAGTCCAGGCTTTATTTTTAGGACTATGGATAAACATCAGTTGCATAGAACTGGCGGGAGGGATGAATTTTTTCTCTGAAACACTTCTTATTATTGCTAGCCTGGCCATCATCCAGAGTAAAATTGACCTATTCTTTAACGAGCCCCTTATGAAAATACTTATTCGCAACCTCGATCGAAGCACGACCGAAGAAGAGATAAAAACACTCTTTTTGCAATACGGTAACGTGCAGTACTGCAATTTGGTTTGTGACAAGGATAATGGCGGCTCCAAAGGCTTTGCCTTTGTTGAAATGCCCAAGCCCGGTGATGCAAAAGCCGCCATAAAAAACCTGAACAACAAGCAGGTCGGCAGCCAAAAGATCCGGGTAAAAAAAACCGAGA
>JAURLY010000152.1 GCA_030830945.1 Gammaproteobacteria bacterium
TCAAAAGAGGCCAACGCAAGTTCTGAATACAAACTGATGCTGGTTGAGAGCTGTGCGGAAGATATTGTTTATAGCTCGCTGTTCACTGGGGTAAAAGGCAATTACCTGCGAGGGTCTATTGCGGCAGCTGGGCTGGATCCGGATCAGCTACCAGATGGGGATATATCCAAAATGGATTTTCAGGAAATGGTGCAGGGGAGCAAAGCCTGGAAAGACATATGGGGCGCTGGTCAGGGTGTCGGGTCTATTGCATCGGAAGTTCATGTCGCCGGGATTGTTGAGGAGCTGGCTCAACAATATAAAAACGCGCAAGAGGCCCTTCGAGATTAAAAGAAGTTAATATCGCTAGACAGTTCTGTACCGCATGACAGAATTAAAGGCTCTCTAATCATGCATTTGAAGATCTTTACGCAAGTTACTTGCGAAAGCTATGAAGGATAAGGACGGAAAAATAAGAATCAGGCGGTCCAGTGGTGAAATTCAGTATGTCACCCAGGAAGAGCTTGATCAGTTAAATGATCTTCGCAAGCGACGTGATCAGGAACGGGGGTGGGGCAAGGTCCCCAATCCGGCTCAAAGCCTGTTTAAAGTTGTTCTGGTTGCCTTGGGAATTACCGTTATCTTTCTAGTGGTAAAACCCTAACCAAAAACTTCAACCTCCCATGGTCGTCTTGCTTTATTATTGGAACGACTTACTCGCCGGAATAGATAGAAAGCAAAAGCATCAGGCGTAACCATAATTTTAAGGAAATTCATGCAACAGGCTGACTACCTTGAAGCGCTGGGTATCGTTCAATACCGTCGACGCGCTCTGCAAACCATAAATTCGGCAATCAATTCCGATTTGCCGATAAGTGAAGTCGGGGATGTGCCTGCCCCGGCAGCCCCTGAAGAAGTGGTGCCTTCCATAGCGAGGTCACCGGAACCCATTCAAAAACCCTCGTCCCCAATCGCCAACGCTGACAACAAAGTAGAAGCCAGAGCAGATGAGCTTTTGAGCTTTGATTTGCTGATATGGAAAACAGATAAACTGTTGGTTTGGGAGTTTTCCCAGCAAGAAACCGGGTTGTCGGATACCAAACATCGGTTAGTCAATAATATTTTAAGGGCGTTATGGCCAGATAATTTTCAGGGCGCCGAGATGTTGCTGCAATCCTGGCCATTAGCCGGATCAAATGCTGGAAAAGTTGATGCGAGCAAGTGGCTTGGTTCCATGCTATCCGGGCATCAAGAGAAGGGTGCTGGCAAGCCAGTCTGGTTGATGGGGGATGTGGGTATTGAGCTTTTGTTGGGCAAGCAGGATAGCTTGGAAGATATTGTCGGAAATCGAATAAAGCACCCAGAGTTGGAGATAGAAATTTTTGTTGGAGCAAGTACGCAAGCCATGTTTGAAAACCCAATAGCCAAGGCACAAACCTGGCAAATGTTGCGTGATATGCGCAACGGGTGACGTGAGCAATCTAGCCAGCCCCCATTCTATTGACGGCCTGCAACTTAGGCAGATGTGCCCGAAAGACTGCTCGCAGGTGGCAGAACTTCATCAGTATCTGGACGACGCTGGGTGGAGTGAATCCCAGTGGCTAGATTCCCTTGAAAATTATCCTTGCAGCTGGGTTCTGGCTGACAACAAAAAAATCCACTCGTACATATGCTTTCAAACAACAGTGCCGCAGGCTGAATTATTGAACCTTGGTGTAGCGCCAGCAAGACAAGGACAGGGCGTTGCCTTTGAGCTCGTATCGGCCATTATCAAATTGCTGCCCGAATACGTGGAATCTATTTTTCTTGAAGTGCGTCGCTCCAACATCCCCGCTATTGGACTTTACGAAAAACTGGGTTTTAAAAAAGTGGGTGAGCGTCGTGGATACTATGCGACCTCCTCGGGTATCAAGGAAGATGCGCTAATTTATAAGCGGGCTATAAGTTTGTAGTTCGACACATTATTTCACCAAAAGCTTGACTGTTGTATTTAATACACATAATTTCTTTACGATGCGAGTCGCATGGTCGTATTTGTGATCTAAAAAAAGTAAAAGCACGGTTTTTAACCTTTATGTAGACACTATTAAAAACCTCTACACTCTATTATTTGTATTGCTGGCAAGCTTGTTCATTGCTGGCTGTGGTGATGACGATCCTGCAGCGCCACCTGCGGGTGGTGGAGGTGGAGGTGGCGGTGGCGGTAGTACGCCTGATCCAGATCCTGTCGAAACAACAACAGATTTTGCCGTAAGCGTTAACCTGCCTGCAGGCTCAGTCGTCGTTGATAATGGTTTTAATCCTATGGGTTGGTTATTAAACGAAGCAGTTGCCGTTGATGAGGCAGTGACCGGCTTGGATTTAGCTAACTTCGAAGTGCGTTTGTATAACGCCGCTGGTACTGAATATGAAGTCGTTACTATTCCCGAAGACGGATTTATTGATAACGGCGACGGTACCTATTTCATCTCTGTTCCAGGAGATCCCAGAATTGACTGTATTCTGGTATCCGTTCTTCAGGTTGATGGCAACGAAGTCGAGCTGGAAATTCCCGCTTCATCACCAGGTAGCCAGGACGCACCGCTGGAAATCAGCTATGCATCCACGGCGGCAACCAGACAATATGTTCAGTCTGTCGTTGAGTCTGGAGGTTTTAATGAAAACCTAAGCGCCGAGCAAGTCACTGAACTGGTGCAGAACGTGACTCGTCAGGTATCAAGTGTGGTACTACCGGACGATGTGGATGCCTCTGACCCCAATGCGGTGCTTGCGGCGCTTGAGCGTTCTGCTTCCAACTTGGTTCGTTCCCAGCTGGAACTGGCTACGGCGCCACCGCCTGCCAGCGAACTGCTCGCTGGAATTGCCGGTAATTACTATACCCAGTTCTTTGGTCGTACTATTTTTGATAACGATGATCAGGCTTACGGTGAAGAGAGCCTGTTTTTCGAAGATTTCGTTTTTAATGGCGAAGAGCTTGTTTTTAACCCTCTGCCTATCACCGTTAATGAAACAGACAACACAGCCGAAATTATCTTGGGTTCTGAAATAGAAACCAGTTACGGCCTTACCTTTGAAGGCGCTCAGGGAAATCTGACGGGGCAACGCTTTGTTGAGAGCGACGCCTTTTCAGATGATGAAGCGATTCCTGCAGACATTCTGACTGATGGGACTCTGGTGATTGATCCAGGTACGGGAAGGGTTGATTATGGATCTATTTATGACGATGGTGTTGAGCGTTATTACTATCCGGAACTTAATAACACATTGAAATTTGAACTCATGCCCTGGGGTACGTCCTATGTGGGCAGTGCGTTCTTCCGTTTTGATGAATACCGATTACATAACGGTACAACATTTGAATTCAATTCTACCTGCCTTATAGCATTAGGTATTGAAGAATCTGATCTGGCAGAACTTACTGAGGATGAATTTGGTGAGTTTCTTGCCAGTCTGCAAGACGCCGATCCTGACTTTGGGGCGTCATTGGTGAGCAACTGTGAACACAATGGTGTGGCCTCCGAAGTTTTGGGAATTACTATGGCCAAGCAGCCCGGAGGTGTTAGTGCCGCGAGTCTGGCAGGAGACTGGGGTATTGTTGGTATTGATGCCGGCAACGATCCAGGTGCTTATCGCAGTGTGTTCAGTTCAATCATCACTCTGGGCGAGGACTTAAGCCTGAATGAATCTGGCTATAAGGGTTTTTCAGCCTGGTATTCATTTGGCTCTGGCCTTGGCACTATATCTGTTGAGGCCGATACCTTTGATGTGACCGGTGGTACCTTTAGTACGTCTGCTGATGGCATCGTTAATCTAAATTTCGAAGTGGACGATACCGCTCGTGGCTTTGTTAGCTCGGATTTGGGGCTGATGTATGTTGGTGGTGCGGATGTTTGCTGTACTGATACGGAAACCTTCGAGTATGGTGAATCATGGAGTGCCTACGCGGTACCACTTCCCACTGAAGCAGTATCCATGGCGGATCTCGATGGAACCAGCTATGAGTTTGTCGGTTTGCAATTTACCTTGGAAGGAGGTCTGGAATCCGGATCAGGTCGACTTTCTCTCAACTAGGACGCTAATTCCGGGTTTACCATGGACTTTGCCATGGATGGAGACGAACTGGTCGCCACACTGGGTGGCAGTACCGATCTGGGTATTTGGGATATGGATCTCAATGCGGGCACTACGACGGCAGTGAATGTGACCATTGAAATGAATGATCCGGTGGATGGTGCTTTCCCGGTCACTGTCTTAGAAAACGGTGAAATTACCGTTAGCATCCCGGGTGATGAGTCAGACCCTGATGGAGAAGACCTGTTTGTTCGCGGCTTTCTTGATGCCAATGGCCGTCTGTTGATGGGGCTTGCTTCAGGTAATGTGGGTATTATTGACCTGCTATCCACAGCTGAGTCCAGTGAACAAGGCTTTGCTGAGGCTTCAGGGCTGGATTTTATTAACTTCGGTTATCTGATGGGGACCTGTGTGGAAGGTTGTGCTGCGGAGTAAGCTGCTAACCTAAATCACAAACAAAAAAGCCGCTGGAAACAGCGGCTTTTTTTATGGTTAAAGGAAAAACCTAGATAGCTTCACGCGCCCTTTGGGCTGCAGCCTTTACCTGCTCAGGTGCGGTGCCACCAACATGATTTCTGGCGGCCACTGAGCCCTCGAGAGTCAGAACCTCAAAGACGTCTTCGGAAATCATCTCGCCAAATTGCTGTAGCTCAGCCAGTGACATTTCCGACAGGTCTTTTTTGTGTTCTACGCCAAATGCCACGGCGCTGCCGACAATCTCATGGGCATCGCGAAAAGCAACCCCCTTGCGTACCAGATAATCCGCCAGATCCGTGGCGGTACTAAACCCGCTTTTAGCCGCTTCGTACATGGCGACTTTGTTTGGCACGATGGCCGGAACCATATCGGCAAATGCACGCAGGCAATCGCGAACGGTGTCGACGCTGTCGAACAGGGGTTCCTTATCTTCCTGATTATCCTTGTTGTAAGCCAACGGCTGGGATTTCATCAAAGTCAGCATGGTCATCAGGTTGCCGAACGTTCGACTGGATTTACCCCTGACTAGTTCAGGCACATCCGGGTTCTTTTTCTGCGGCATAATGCTGGAGCCTGTGCAAAACCTGTCGGGCAAATCAATAAACTGGAACTGGGACGAAGTCCAAAGCACTAGCTCTTCACTCATTCTGGAAAGGTGCATCAGACAGGTAGCTGCAAATGCACAAAACTCAATGGCGAAGTCCCTGTCACTGACAGAATCCAGGGAGTTATTCGTCGGCGCGTCGAAGCCCAGCAGGTCTGCTGTTCTCTTTCGCTCAATAGGATAGGTTGTCCCTGCCAGCGCTGCAGCGCCCAGCGGTGACTGGTTGAGCCTTTTGCGGCAATCACTGAGCCTGCCCGCATCTCGTTGCAGCATTTCATTCCAGGCCAGCAAATGGTGACCAAACGTCACCGGTTGAGCAGTTTGCAAGTGCGTAAATCCCGGCATAATAGTTTCGGCGTTGGCTTCAGCCAAATCGACCAAACCAGTTTGCAGACGCTTGAGCTCGGCAACAATGATATCGATTTCATCTCTGAGCCAAAGCTTTACGTCGGTTGCTACCTGATCGTTTCTGGAGCGTCCGGTATGTAATTTTTTGCCGGCGTTGCCTATCTTGGCTGTCAGTGCGGCCTCGATGTTCATATGTACATCTTCGAGCTCGACGGACCATTCAAAATTCCCGGCTTCAATATCCGCCTGTATGTCTTTTAGCCCTTGAACGATCGATTCGAAGTCTTCGTCGTTAAGCACAGCTGTCTGGTTTAGCATTGTCGCGTGCGCGATAGAGCCTCGGATATCCTGTTCGTAGAAACGACGGTCAAAGGATTCCGATGCGGTAAATCGTTGCACAAAGGCGTCGGTTTTCTCCTGAAAACGACCGCCCCAAAGGCTTTTGTTCTTGTCAGAATTGTTATCAGACATGCTTGTTCGCTTTTTGCTGTAAATTAAAGGGCGCGCATTATAACCCCGATAAGTCGACAAGTTTGCACTTGCTACTTTCTGCTGACAAATCGCTGGGCTATCCTAGGCTAAAACCAATAGGCCAAGATAATGAAAACGATTGGCCAACGAGACATCCATGGCGACAATATCAAAAGATAGTACTGGCCAGAATTGGTTACCCGACCTGTGTAACCCGCTGGCGTTGCTGCGCCTGATGTTGTTGGCAGTGTTAATCACGCTGGTATTTATCTTGTTGAAACAGGGCACCGCGGGATTTAGTGTGGAAAATCTGGGGGTGATGTTCCTCTATGCCGTTTGGATTGTTTTTATCAGCGCAGCTGGCCTATGTTTTATGCGTCGGTTTTTCGGAGAGGTATCTGTAATTGTAAGTACCGGCATGTCCATGCTTTGGTTGTTTTTTGTGGCGACTCTTTGCGCGCTTGCGGGCTATCAGGCACTGCTCTACTTTTTACTGGAGCCGCAAATTTCCCTGTTTTCGCTCTGGGCTGAGACAGCGCTTGCCACGGTTATATTGGGGGCGTTGGTTTTAAGATTTTTGTTTGTTCACCACCAGTTACAGATGCAGCAACAACGATTGATGCAAGCACAATTTGATACATTACAGGCTCGAATTCGTCCGCATTTCCTGTTCAACAGTTTGAACTCGATTGCCACCCTGGTTGGCATCGACCCCCAGCGTGCGGAGGATGCCCTGTTGAACCTGTCTGATATTTTGCGAGCGACACTGGGTGAGCACAATGCCGTGACTCTCCAGCATGAACTGGACGTATGTCAGAAATATCTGGATATCGAAGCCCTTCGTATGGGAGACAGACTGCAAATCAACATGGATATAGACAGCAGCCTTCATGGCTTGAAATTGCCACCCTTGTCTCTGCAGCCGCTTATAGAAAACGCGGTGCTTCATGGATTACAGAAACGGCCGGAAGGTGGTTGCCTTAGGGTAAAAATAGATCGGGATAATTCCGGGCTTGTTCGTATTTTGATTGAAAATCCACTGCCAGAAAACTTTGATGGGCAGTCGAGCGGGGCGAGAAGTGCGTTGATAAATATTGGCACAAGACTGGAAAGTTTTTTCCCAGGCAAGCTGAATTTTCAGTTTGGGCCGGCAGATGGGATGTACCGGGTAGTTATTTTGATTGAGGATGCTCTGCCTATCGAGAATGATTATGTCTGACGTCGTGGGGATTTTAATTGTTGATGATGAGCCGCTGGCACGTGAGCGATTAACGCTTATGGTCGAGAACCTGGCGGGTTACCAATGTTTGGGAACAGCCAGCGAAGGCAGTAGCGCCCTGGATATGGTCGAGGCCAAACAACCGGATCTGGTTTTGCTTGATATAGCCATGCCGGGCATGAATGGTTTGGAAGTGGCGCGCAAACTTCAAGAACAGGATAAGCCGCCGGCCGTCATTTTTTGCACAGCCTACGGTGATTATGGACTCGACGCCTTTGAAACAGCAGCGGTTGGCTATCTGCTTAAGCCGGTGCGCAAGGAGCAGTTGGAGATAGTATTGAAGAAGGCCACCCGGCCGAATCGATTGCAGATTCGACAACTTGAAGAAGCAGGCCTGGCGTCCGGTTCGGGAAAAACTCATTTAAGTGCTCGTTCGCATCGAGGGATCGAATTACTGGAAGTCGACCGGATTACGCATTTCCATTCTGAGGATAAATACGTCTTTGCCCATCATGACGGGGCTGAGACCATACTCGAACAATCACTTTCGGCGCTTGAAGAGGAGTTGGGTGAGCGATTTTTTCGCGTTCATCGAAATGCACTGGTCGCAGTGGGGAAAATCGAGGCTCTTGAGCGGAGTGGGACTTCGTTCCGTGTTCGTTTGACGGGTACAGACATTAAACCCCAGGTTAGTCGTCGGCATTTAAAAGAGTTAAAACAGTTAATGAAA
>JAURLY010000153.1 GCA_030830945.1 Gammaproteobacteria bacterium
ACCAATGACATCGCCATGGCCTTGCGCACACCCACCCAGTATGCCGAAGAACTCAAGATCAAATATGCCTGTGCCCTCGCCAGCATTACCCGCCCAGAGGAGACCATCAAGGTCCCGGGTGTCGGTGATCGACCACCGCGAAATTTGTCTCGGCAGGCATTGGCAGAAGTAGTTGAGCCTCGATACGAAGAGTTGTTCAACCTGGTTCAGGCAGAGTTACGCCGCTCCGGCTATGAAGAGTTGCTCGCTGGCGGTGTCGTGCTAACCGGCGGTACGTCAAAGATGGAAGGTGCGGTCGAATTGGCCGAGGAAATATTTCACATGCCAGTGCGTCTTGGGGTTCCTCAAAACGTCACTGGTCTGAAGGATATTGTGAACAACCCAATCTATGCCACAGGTGTGGGCTTGCTGAAATACGGCATTACCCACTCCAGTGGCGGAACAAACAAGTCTCGTAAGTCTTCATCGGAAAAATTTGAAGGTTTATTGGACAAAGTAAAAAACTGGTTTAAGGGGAATTTTTAAGGCGTTGTCCTTAAACGTTCCAAACGATTCTACGCAAGAGTAATAAACGGAGGAAAGCGCCATGTTTGAACTCGTAGATACAGTCCCGCAAAGCGCGGTAATTAAGGTGATCGGTGTTGGTGGCGGAGGTGGTAATGCCATCAAACACATGATCGATAACAATGTCGAAGGTGTGGAGTTTATTTGCGCCAATACAGATTCCCAGGCTTTAAAAGGCATGGAAGGCTGCACTGTTTTGCAGCTGGGAAGTAATGTCACCAAAGGGCTCGGTGCTGGTGCGAACCCTGAAGTGGGCAGGCAATCAGCCATGGAAGATCGAGATCGTATTGCTGATGTTTTGGCAGATGCCGATATGGTCTTTATCACAGCCGGAATGGGCGGTGGTACCGGTACTGGTGGCGCCCCTGTCGTCGCCAGTGTGGCTCGCGAGCTGGGTATTTTGACTGTGGCAGTTGTAACTCGCCCTTTCAATTTTGAAGGCAAAAAGCGGACAGCCGTCGCCGACCAGGGATTGGCAGAGTTGGCAGACTCGGTAGATTCACTGATTACTATACCCAATGAGAAATTGCTCTCGGTTTTGGGTAAGGATGTCAGTCTCGTAAATGCATTTGCCAAGGCCAATGATGTTCTCAATGGTGCAGTTCAAGGCATAGCTGATCTGATAATTAGACCGGGAATGATCAACGTCGATTTTGCAGACGTGAAAACAGTCATGAGCGAAATGGGTATGGCCATGATGGGCACCGGATACGCTTCAGGTGAAAACCGGGCACGTGAAGCTGCTGAGGCAGCGGCTCGTAGTCCACTTCTCGATGACATTGATCTAATGGGTGCTCGCGGTATTCTGGTAAATATCACGGCCGGTCCAAGCCTGAGCTTGGGTGAATTTTCGGAAGTGGGCGATACCATCGAGGAATTTGCCTCGGATAACGCGACAGTTGTCGTGGGTACCGTGATTGACGAAACCATGGATGATGAACTGCGAGTGACTGTGGTTGCCACGGGGCTCGGCGCTCAGAATGAAGCGCGCAAGCCAACAAAGGTTGTCGATAATACCCAGTCTGAAAAGGTTCATACGAATCCAGAGCCTGATTACCAAGAACTAGATATCCCGACAGCCATTCGCAATCGAAGAAATACCGCACTGGCAGAGGATTTATCCAAAAAGCCTGAAGATATGGAATACCTGGATGTTCCGGCGTTCCTGCGCCGTCAGGCGGACTAGTCGACGATTGTAGGTACTTTGTGCTTCGACATTGTTGTCAGAAGCTCGGGGTTTATGGTGCATTAAAATGCCCATAAGTCTTTGGCTGTTTACATATCGGTCACAGGATGGCATGGCGCTTGTCATCTTGTGATCTGGTTTGCAGTGCATAGGTATCTGCCCGTCAAATAGCTGTCAATTTAAAGGCCACTTGCTTAGAATGTTCGCTTTGTCTCACAACTACTTAGAGGGCATGCTTAAGGATGATCCGTCAACGAACACTTAAGAATGTGATTCGTGCAACAGGTGTTGGTTTGCACACCGGTCAAAAAATTCGTCTGACTCTATCCCCAGCCCCTGTAGATCATGGCATTGTCTTTCGGCGAGTAGACCTTGATCCGGCTGTTGAAATCGTCGCTCATGCCCATCAGGTGGGAGATACCACCTTGTCTACATCCCTGGGTACTGGAGATGTACGCGTATCCACAGTTGAACATTTGCTCTCTGCCATGGCTGGTATCGGCATCGATAATGCCATCATTGATGTTGATGGACCTGAAGTCCCCCTAATGGACGGTAGTGCTGGTCCATTTGTATTCTTGCTGCAATCAGCAGGAATAAGAGACCAGGACGCGCCTAAAAAATTCATCCGGATTATTCGCGAGATAGAAGTTAGGGATGGCGATAAGGTTGCCAGCTTTAGTCCTTTTAATGGTTTCAAGGTTGCTTTTTCCATCGATTTTGATCATCCGGTCTTCCGTGACAAACCGCTGCAAGCTGAGATTGATTTTTCTACCACATCCTATGTAAAAGAGGTCAGTAGGGCCCGAACATTTGGATTTGTTCACGAATTTGAATATATGCGTTCGCGTGGATTGGCTAGAGGTGCTAGTGTAGATAACGCTATTGCCGTCGATGAGTTCAGTATTCTCAATGAATATGGCCTTCGGTACGAGGATGAATTTGTGAAGCACAAAATTTTGGATGCCATTGGTGACCTTTACCTTTTGGGGAATAGCCTCATTGGGGAATTTCGTGCGCACAAGTCTGGACACGCGTTGAATAACATTTTGTTGCGTGAATTGATTGCCAATGAAGATGCTTGGGAAGTCGTTACTTTTGACAATATAGAAGATGCTCCCATTTCCTACATTCAGCCAGTTCTCGGGGCGGCATAACCCGTTTTCGGGAATCGCTTTATGAAGATCATTTTAATCAAAGGGATAGAGGGTCGTTCCAGCGCGATATCCGTGCCTACCTGGGCGCGTGTAGCTATTTCTTGTTGCTTGCTCGGATTACCCATGGGCGTTGGCTTTTGGTTGGGCGCCGAGTTCAGTAAAAGCGAAACGCACTTTTTTGATCAGGTGGCGGAAGCACTTGAGGCCGATATGGCCGAGCAACAACAAGCAGTTGTTGATACCAAGGAAGTAGCTGAACAACGCTTGCAGGCAATGACGTTGAGGCTTGCCCAGATGCAAGCCAAACTATCCAGGCTTGAAGCGCTGGGTGAACTTTTGACCTCGAAAGCAGAGCTGGAAGACGGCGAGTTCGATTTCAGTTCAGCCCCAGCGCTTGGTGGCCCTAGCGAGGGCACATACAGTCGGGTGTCTTCCGAGGGTGAAACACTCTCAATGCTTGAAGAGCTTGGTTTTAAACTGGAGGATAGAGCCCTTCAATTGGATATGATGGCTGAACTTATTCAGGATCGTCATATTACGCGCCAAAACTCCCCTTCAGGTTTGCCCGCCTCTAACGGATGGGTATCCTCGAATTACGGAATGAGAGCCGACCCCTTTAATGGACAGCAAGCCTGGCATAATGGGGTAGATATTGCAGGTAAGGCTGGCTCCGATGTTCTCGCTGTCGCTGCTGGAGTAGTGACGTTTGCGGGCGATCGTTATGGCTATGGACAGCTGGTAGAAATCACCCATGAAAACGGCTATGTCACACGATATGGTCATAATTCCGAGATACACGTAGAGTTGGGTGAAATTGTAAATAAAGGTCAGGTACTGGCCGCCATGGGTACAACAGGCCGATCTACTGGGCCCCATATTCATTTTGAAGTTTACAAAAACGGCCGTTCGGTCGATCCAGCTAGCTATATACGCCGCACCATTCGCTAATTTAAAATCCCGCCCCTTTTGGTCAGATCCTTAACGGTTCTCTGTCCGCCTCGCATTTGATTATCTGGCTATATTAGCCAAACCCTTAAAAAAAGAGAGAAATACCAGCCATGTTTGGGCTTATCAGAAAAATTTTTGGAACCCAGAACGACCGGGAATTAAAACGTATGGGCAAGCTCGTAGACCAGATAAATGGTCTCGAGCAAGAAATGGAAGCCAAATCCGACAATGAACTTCGCCAGATAACGCAGGAGCTGAAAGATAAATTATCAGCCGGTGCCAAGTTGGACGATTTGTTGGTAGAAGCATTTTCAGCGGTTCGTGAAGCGAGTAAGCGGTCGCTAGGATTGCGTCATTTTGATGTGCAAATGATGGGCGGTATCGCTTTACATGAAGGCAATATTTCAGAGATGCGCACGGGTGAGGGTAAAACACTGGTCTCCACTCTTGCCTCCTATCTCAATGCGCTCTCTGGCGAGGGAGTGCATGTTGTTACAGTGAATGACTATCTGGCCCGCCGTGACGCCCACTGGATGGGGCCTATATTCAGTAAATTGGGAATGAGCGTAGGGATTATCCAGTCTTCAGGAGCGCTAGGTCCGGATAACACGTCATTTTTATATGACGAGGAGCATCAAAGCCAGATCCCTAACTTTCAGCACTTAAAACCCTGTACTCGTCGGGAAGCCTATGCAGCCGATATCACTTACGGAACAAATAACGAATTCGGCTTTGACTTTCTGCGTGACAACATGGTTTTTCGTCTGGAGCAGCGTACTCAGCGCGGCCAAAACTTTGCCATTGTGGATGAGGTGGATTCCATCCTGATTGATGAAGCTAGAACCCCACTGGTTATTTCTGGTCCTGCGGAAGATAGCTCAAGGATGTACCAGGAAATTAACCAGATAGTGCCTTTTTTGTCTGAACATATAGAGTCGGAAGAAGGCCAAGAAGCAGAAGAGCCGGGCGACTTTATTGTCGACGAAAAAATGCGATCAATTGAGCTAACGGAGGAGGGGCATAACCGAGTAGAAAAGATTCTTGAAGAAAGGAATCTAATTGCTCCTGAGCAAAGCCTGTATTCAGCGCAGAATTTGGGTCTGCTACACCACGTTCATACGGCCCTTAAGGCGCATCACCTGAATAAGCGAGACGTTGAATATATCGTGCAAGGCGATCAGGTAATCCTGATTGACCAGCATACAGGTCGAACTATGCCCGGACGGCGGATGGGCGAAGGGCTGCATCAAGCGATCGAGGCTAAAGAAGGACTGGCTATCCAGAACGAAAGCCAGACCTTGGCTTCAACGACATTCCAGAATTTCTTCCGTACCTATAAAAAATTATCTGGTATGACGGGAACGGCTGATACAGAAGCGGTGGAATTCCAGCAGATTTATGGTCTTCAAGTGGTGGTTATTCCCACCAACAAGCCGACGGTGCGAAAAGACCTTAATGATTTGATCTATCTGAGTCAGCAAGAGAAGTACGAAGCAGTTGTGCGCGACATCAAGGAATATGTCGAAAAGGGTGCGCCCGTTCTGGTGGGCACTATTTCAGTAGAATCATCTGAATATGTTTCAAATATTCTCAAAAAAGAAGGTATCAAGCATGAAGTGCTAAATGCCAAGTACCATGAAAAAGAGGCGCAGATCGTCGCCAATGCAGGTCTTCCAGGTGCGGTAACTATTGCCACTAATATGGCTGGCCGTGGTACGGACATTGTCCTGGGTGGTAACCCTGATGCAGAAATCAATGCATTGAAGAAGGCGGATGACAAAAAAATAGCAAAAATTAGAGAAGACTGGAAAATTCGACATGAGCAGGTTCTGGAAGCTGGAGGCCTGCATATCATTGGTACAGAGCGACATGAATCCCGTCGAATTGATAATCAGTTACGAGGTCGGGCCGGTCGACAGGGCGACCCAGGTTTAACTCGTTTCTACTTGTCTATGGAAGACAGTCTGATGCGACTATTCGCCTCTGAGCGCGTGAGGGGAATGATGCAGGCGATTGGCATGGAACATGGTGAGGCAATTGAGCACCGAATGGTGACCAATTCAATTGAAAAAGCCCAGCGTAAGGTGGAAGGTCGAAACTTTGATATTCGCAAGCAGTTGCTTGAGTACGATGATGTCGCTAACGATCAGCGTTTGGTTGTTTATGGTCAACGTAATGAGCTGCTTGAAAGTGAAGATATCTCGGATACCCTTGCCGCGATGCGAGCTGAAGTTGTCCATCAGGTGGTTAGTAAATACATGCCGCCAGGTAGCCTTGAAGATATGTGGTCACTGGATGATCTGGAACAAGAACTGCAGCTTGACTTTAAATTGCCCGTAGAAGGTATTAAAGAGTGGGTGCTCTCGGATAAATCAGTTGATACTGCCGCCGTAGAAGAAAAAGTTTTGTCGGAAATGCAGGAAGCCTATGACAAGAAAATGGAAAAGTTGCCTGAAGAAGCCCTGCATCGTCTGGAAAGCGATCTGATTCTTCAAACCCTTGATCGAATGTGGAAAGACCATCTGGCAACGATGGATTACCTTCGAGCAGGTATAGGGTTGCGTGGGTATGGTGGTCGAAATCCCAAGCAGGAATACAAGCGAGAGTCATTTGAACTATTTTCCAGCATGATGGAAAGAGTTAGATTTGAAGCCGTTCGTATTCTTTCTCGGGTCGAGATCGCTAGTCCGGAAGAGATTGAACAAATGCGTAAAGCCCGGGCAGAACAAGAAATTCGTGCACGCGAAGCTATGTCCATGAAGCATGCATCCGCGAGTTCTCTGGACGGAGGTGGGGCAAAACAGCTGAGGCAAGCCCAAAAGGTTGAAACATTTATTCGCGAAGAAGAGAAAGTAGGGCGTAACAATCCCTGCCCATGCGGGTCAGGCAAAAAATATAAGCAATGCTGCGGATCGCTTACGTAAATCTTTCTACTAAGTTTGCTGTCAGATATAAGTGATATAGGTATCTGATTCTTTACTAAATTGTGGCGCATGAGTTTTATGATGGACGCCGTAAAAACATTCAGGAAACAGCATGGCTGTTGGTGATATTAAGACCCCTCATTTGCCACCCGTAAGTGGCATTCGCCTGTCATCCGTGGATGCGGGTATTCGTTATGCTGGCCGCGAGGATTTGGTGCTTATAGAGTTATCAGAAGGGAGCTCAGTGGCGGGATGCTTCACTCGAAATTTATACAAAGCGGCTCCAGTCATTGTTAGCCAAAAACACTTGGCGAGTGCGCATACAAGATATTTGCTGATTAATTCCGGCAATGCCAATGCCTGCAC
>JAURLY010000154.1 GCA_030830945.1 Gammaproteobacteria bacterium
AAAAGGATTTATCTTCTCTTTTTTGTATAGCTCCATGGTTGCTTTTTGCAGCTTGGCTTTGTCGTCGCCGTAAGATTCCTTCAATTGCTGAATCTTTGGCATGAGTCGCCGCATACCGGCCATGGATTTATACTGGGTTTCAGTGAGCTTGTAGAATACGGCCTTGATGATTACCGTGAGCAATATGATTGCGACACCGAAATTGCCGACAAATGGCTCAATATGCGTCAACAACCAGTAGATTGGAGAGGCCAGAAACCAGAGAATGCCGTAGTCGATAGTGAGATTTAGATTCGGTGCCAGCTCTGCCAGAGTGTTCTGATTGGTTGGACCCGCATACAGCCTGACCGTCTCTGTCTCGGTTGATCCATCAGGTACGCTGAAAGTCGGGCTTACAAAGCCCCCGATGTACTGGTTGGCACTGTTCTTTCGGGTCGAGAAATTGTGCTGTTGATCCGGATCGGGAATCCAGGCTGACAGGAAGTAATGCTGGCTGAAAGCCATCCAGCCGCCGGTCATGTCGAAGGCGGGGATACCGTCGTCGATGTCTTCGAACTCTATCTTGATGTAGGGGTCTTCTTCCGAGGTTGTCGCAAATCCCAGGAAATTTCGGGTAAATCCGCCGGCATCGCTCGGGTCAGGATAGCTGTCCCTTTTTAACTGACTGAACAGGTTGGCCTGCCAAACCTGCCCGGAGTTATTGGTTACCAGATAGCTTATTTCGATAAGGTGGCTGCCCCGCTCGAACCCGAAGCGCTTGATTATGTCGACGCCATTGTTGGTGTTGGTTACCAGATCGACAGAAAGAGAGTCCTGCGAGTCCTCCATGGTGTAGCTGGTAGCCGTTGAGCGGTATTGAGCTCTGCTACTCGAGTCTATTCCATTCGCTCCTATTAGACCGGATTGCGCGACGTAGCTTCGGGAAGGCTCATTTTGCATAAGGACGAAGGGATCATCCGGCCCGTCAAGCTCCCGCAGATACTGTGGTAGAGCCAGATAGGTGATATCGCCACCGGCCATGTCGATTTGCAGTTCAAGGGTGTCCGTATAAACGGATACCAGCCTTGGCGCAGTCGCTGACGGCAAGTTGGAGCCGGTAGTCAGGCTGCCCCGGGTTTCCGCTTGCCCAGGCGCGGACTGGGCCGGGGGTATCTGGCTCGGGATATCCGATTGACTGGCGGTCTGCGGTTCCGGCTCTGGTAATTCGGCCAGGGTTACCTGCGGCTGTGGGCTGGTCTCAGGTATCTGGTTGGGATAGTCCTCGTTCCAGGATAAAAGAAGTAAATAGGTAACTATTGCCAAAGCGCTATAGAGGAAAAATCTGCTTAAATCCATGTTGGCTTCTAGTTCCTGCTCTGATTTTTGGAGTCATCCGCTGCTGCGGAGGTTTCGGGGACGGGATCATAGCCACCTTCGTGCCAGGGGTGACATCTAGCAATGCGTTTTGACCCCAAAAGCAACCCCTGCATCAGGCCATGTCTCTCAACAGCTTCTTTTGTGTATTGAGAGCAACTGGGATAGAAACGGCAGCGGGAGCCCAGCAGGGTGCTCAGGCAGTATTGATAGGCTGAAATACTCGTTAGCACGATTCGGGTAATCATCGAGTCACCGGTGTCGCTAATTAGGAACAGGATTGAACATGAGCCCGGGATTTTCTAACCAGGTCGGACAACAATCCTGCCATATTTACTGCAATTGTTTTATTGTTAATACTGCTCATATTGCTGCGGGCAAGGATAACGATGTCCAGTCCATCGAGCAAATTCTGATTCAGACGAAACTCAGCTCGTAACAGGCGTTTAATTCGATTTCGCTGGACGGCCTTGGGCAGATTCTTCTTGCTTATCACCAATCCTAATCTGCCGTGTTGCAACTCGTTGCGACGAGCCAAGATCAGGAAGCAGCGATTGGAAACCTTGATGTCAGCTCGGTTAAAAACCGTCTTGAACTGGACCGGCTCAGTCAGCCTTAGCTTCCTGGGGAAACCGTAACCAGGCACAGTGTTTTCACCTTTCTGGCAACGAGAGTATTTGTTATGCAGACAGTCTGGCGCGACCCTTCGATCGACGTCGCTTGATCACCAGTCTGCCACCTTTGGTGGCCATGCGCGCTCGGAAGCCATGGGTTCGGGCTCTTTTTAGCACGCTTGGTTGAAATGTTCGTTTCATGGTTATCGATCCTGGTATGACGCGTTAACAAATCAGGCTGGATTGCCGCGGCAGTTACTTTTTATTCCGTCCTGGCCACCATCAGTTTCCAATTCGTGAGGCAATCGCGAAAATCGCCTCACTGGCGGTGACCGAAAAGAGGCGCGAATTCTAGAGGTTTTAGGCATAAGTTGCAATGTCTGACCCCGCGATTACCCGACAGCCAGTTTACATGGGTGCGACAGCGATTATGACCTGTTTAACAACAGGTTATCCACAGCATATTTGCCTGTTGAAAAAGGGGGAGAGGGGAAAAATTTCACTCGCAAATTATCGGGGTTTTTTGATTTATAGGCCCTAACCTATTGAATATATTATTAAAAATATAGTCACTAATTTACAAAAAGATTCTGCCGAGTTGTGGATAACATTTTTTCTAATAAGTTAGAATTGCGGCTCTACAGATATCAACCACAAGAACTAAAAATTAAAACGAGCTACAGGCATCGCTAGTCGTGAATTGGCAAAGTTGTATTGACAAGTTAAGAGACGAGTTACCCCTCCAACAATTTAACACCTGGATCAGACCTTTAAGGGTCGAAGCGGATCAGCAATCGCTGACGCTGATTGCCCCAAATCGTTTCGTTAAAGACTGGGTGGAAGAAAAATATCGGGAACGAATCGAGCAATTGCTGAAGGCGGAGAGCGGTAACCGTCGGGTCAGGTTTACCATTACCGACAAGAAGCCCGGCCCAATGAATTATGAGCAGGCCGCTCAGCGCACTTCGATGATCTCGCCTCCCCTTCCGGGCTTTCGGCACGGAGAGCCTTCCCAGTATATTGCGACAGGGGTGCAAGAAAATGAGACACATGCGGCAACTGGGGGATCGTTGACCTCACAGGAAAAAGCACCAGGAATGTCTTCAAATGGTGCCGGAGCGGCGATAAATGATTCAGTCATTGCCGGCAAACTGCACCATAAAAGTCGCCTGAACGGTGAAAGTACGTTTGATAATTTCATTGTGGGCAAGTCCAATCAGCTAGCCAGGGCTGCGGCGATTCAGGTTGCTGAAAACCCGGGAAAAGCCTACAACCCACTATTCATATATGGCGGCGTGGGATTGGGAAAGACCCACCTGATGCACGCCATTGGCAATTTCATGCTGCAGAGGAAGCCGGACGCCAAGATCGTGTACCTGCATTCCGAGACCTTCGTCGCCACCATGGTGACGGCCTTACAGCTGAATGCAATAAGCGAGTTCAAGCGATTTTATCGATCTGTTGA
>JAURLY010000155.1 GCA_030830945.1 Gammaproteobacteria bacterium
CCAATTGCCCCAACAACATGCCGGGAACCGATACCCAGATGCACATTTGCATGAAATGCAAAGAGAAAATCCCTAAATCCAATCGCAGCAAATCGGGTATTAAAACTGACTTGAGTGACCCCCTTGCTGTCGGGTTAATCTGTTCTGCAACAGGCTCCCTGACAAAAAACAGGATCATCAATAAAGCCAATGTGCCGAGCACGACATTAAGGTAGAAAATGGCATCAAGCCCACCAAGATAGCTTGCAATCAAGGGACCTGTGATCACTGAGATCCCAAAAGAAATACCAATGGTGACGCCGATGACAGCCATAGAGGTCGTTCGGTTTTGTGCACCTATTTGATCTGAAACCAATGCGAGCAATACCGAGGAAACGGCGCCGGCACCCTGAAGGATGCGCCCCAGAATCAATACATGAACTGAGTCGGCATTTGCACAGATAACGCTGCCAAAAACAAACAGGAAGAAACCTAATATAAGTAAGTATTTCCTGCCAAAACGGTCTGAGGCGATGCCAAAAGGTATCTGCAAGATAGCCTGGGCAAGGCCGTATACGCCCAAAGCGAATCCAAGTAACAAAGGAGTCGCTCCTTCAAGGTTTTGACCGTACAGGCTCAATACTGGCAAAACCATAAATAATCCGGTCATGCGGACCAGATATAGCGAAGCTATGGTTTTGAGTGCAGTCAGTTCCTGTTTGGAAAAAGACATATATGGAGACTACTTATAAAGTTAGAGAAAAGTGATTTTGCACAAAAAAGCCGGGTTATAACCCGGCTTTCCCTAATCTCGCAAGTGCTTATTCTGCCGTTGCTTCCGCGGTATCAACTTCAACCGCTTCTGTCAGGCCAGCTGGACGATCAACCAGCTCAACGTATGCCATAGGGGCATTGTCACCCGCCCGTGGGCCGCACTTAAGAATACGAATATATCCGCCTGGACGCTCCTTATATCTAGGACCGATCTCAGTGAAAAGTTTACCAACGGCAGACTTGTCACGAAGACGGGAAAAAGCCAGGCGACGGTTAGCAACGCTGTCTTCCTTAGCCAAAGTAATTAGAGGCTCAGCGTGACGACGCAGTTCTTTTGCTTTTATAAGGGTCGTTTTGATCAGCTCGTGCTCGACCAACGAAACGCACATGTTTTGAAACATGGCTTTTCGGTGGGAAGATGTACGGCTAAATTTCCGACCACTGTAACGATGACGCATTGTTACCTATCCTATCTCTCGTTGAGGCTCGTTTATTAAACGACGCCTTCTTTTTTCAGGCTCGCCGGAGGCCAGTTCTCAAGACGCATTCCCAGGCTCAGATCGCGCGAGGCAAGGACGTCTTTGATCTCCGTCAGTGATTTTTTACCCAAATTTGGGGTTTTCAGCAGCTCTACTTCGGTGCGCTGTACCAGGTCACCAATGTAGTAAATACTTTCAGCTTTCAAACAGTTCGCTGAACGAACGGTCAGTTCCAGATCATCTACAGAGCGCAGAAGAACCGGGTCAATTAATTCTTCCTGCGTTTGTGGCTGGGCAACCGCACTGGCTTCCAGATCCACAAATGCAATCAGTTGCTGTTGCAAGATGGTTGCTGATCGACGGATGGATTCTTCAGGATCCAAGGTGCCATCAGTTTCCAGGTCAATTACCAGCTTGTCCAAGTCTGTACGTTGCTCAACACGGGCAGACTCTACATTGTATGAAACACGCTTAACCGGGCTAAATGATGCATCCAACTGCAATACACCAATTGGTTTTGAGTCTTCATCGCCAGTAATGCGAGCATCCACTGGCTGGTAACCACGACCAGTGATCACTTTAAGGGTAATAGTCAAAGTGGTATCACCCGAAAGGTGCGCAATTATATGATCCGGGTTGGCAATCTCAACGTCGTGATCGCGCTGAATATCATTAGCAGTAACAACACCGCCTTTTTTGGTCAGTGTCAGGAAAGCTTCATCACGTGAATTGAGTGAAATAGCCACTCCTTTCAAGTTCAGCAGAATTTCGATGACATCTTCCTCAACACCTTCGAGGCTACTGTACTCGTGTTCAACACCTTCTATTTGTGCTTCAACGATCGCAGAGCCCGGCATAGAGGACAAAAGAATACGACGTAAGGCATTGCCAAGAGTATGGCCAAAACCACGCTCCAGAGGCTCAAGCACAATCTTGGCTCGAGTTGGACCAACTTCAGTGACATCAATGTGTGAAGGGGTCAAAAATTCATTCGCATTAATTTGCATTCTGCACCTACGGAATAATTTCTGTTGTGAGTTCTCTAAACCAAGTCTATCAGCCAGGGCTGTTATTTGGAGTAAAGCTCGATAATCAGGTTTTCGTTAATCTCTGCTGGTAGCTCTTCACGGTCTGGAAGGCGGGTATACGTCCCTTCCATTTTGGAAGAATCCACATTGATCCAGCCGATATCGCCACGTTGGGCTGCCAGGTTTAGTGAGGATTGAATACGCAGTTGGTTCTTGCTCTTTTCGCGAATGCTTACCTGGTCGCCAGGCTTCACTTGATAGGAAGGAATATTAACCTTCTGACCATTAACGAGAATGGCATTGTGAGAAACCAGTTGACGAGCTTCGCTTCGAGTAGAACCAAAACCCATACGGTAAGCAACATTGTCCAGACGAGACTCCAAAAGTTGGAGCAAGTTGTCACCAGTGTTGCCCTTAATGCTAGCAGCGGCTTTGTAGTAGTTACGGAATTGCTTTTCCAGAACACCATACAAACGACGAACTTTTTGCTTTTCACGCAACTGAACACCGTAGTCAGACAAGCGACCACGACGAGCACCCTGGGCTGAACCCGGAGGTGTTTCTATCTTACATTTGGATTCAAGTGGACGTATTCCACTCTTGAGAAACAGATCTGTACCCTCGCGGCGAGCGAGCTTACAAGTTGGTCCTATATATCTGGCCATCTAGAATTAAACTCCTGAATCTTCGCCGGCGCTTAAACGCGACGTTTCTTGGGCGGACGACATCCGTTATGCGGGATAGGCGTCACGTCCGTAATTTGATTGATTTTAAAACCGCAGTTGTTCAGTGCACGAACAGCTGATTCACGGCCTGGGCCTGGGCCCTTAACTTCTACATCCAGGTTCTTCATACCAAATTCCAGCGCCGCATTACCTGCACGCTCTGCAGCCACCTGGGCCGCGAATGGGGTGCTCTTTCGCGATCCACGGAAACCTGAACCACCAGAGGTTGCCCAACAAAGAGCATTTCCCTGACGATCACTAATGGTCACAATAGTGTTATTGAAAGACGCGTGAATATGCGCAATGCCATCATGAATCGTCTTTTTGACTTTCTTGCGGCTA
>JAURLY010000156.1 GCA_030830945.1 Gammaproteobacteria bacterium
AACGAATGACAGAAGTCATTATGACCGCTTCCGCGATCGGATAATGTTTCCAATTCGCGACCAGCGTGGCAGAACGATTGCGTTTGGCGGGCGGGTTTTGGGAGACCAAAAACCCAAATACCTCAATTCTCCCGAGACACCGGTTTTCCACAAAAGTCGCGAACTTTACGGATTGTACGAATCGCTTCAGCAGCGCAAACGTCCCGATGAGCTAATTGTCGTCGAAGGCTATATGGACGTCGTCGCCCTTGCCCAATTTGGCGTACGCAACGCCGTAGCCACTCTGGGCACCAGCGTCGGCACCGCCCACATGGATCGCATTTTTCGCCACGTAAGCCAGGTTGTTTTCTGTTTTGATGGTGACGCTGCAGGGCGATCTGCAGCCCAGCGGGCACTGGATGCCTGCCTACCTGCCATGCTGGATGGCCGACAGGCTCGCTTTTTGTTTTTGCCAGAAGGGGAAGATCCAGACAGCATCGTTCGCTCTGAAGGCACAGATGGTTTTCAGCGTCGGATTGCCAGCGCCAAATCGCTTTCCGATTTTATCTTTGAACTTGCCGGCGAAGGGTTAGATCTGTCCAACGCTGACCACAAAGCCCTTTTTGCACACAACTGCCTTCCCTATCTTCAGCAGATACCCAAAGGCCTGCTTCAGTCTGTCCTGATCCAGCGTCTGGCCGACGAAACTGGACTGGAAAAACAACAACTGCTGGAAGGGATCAAAACCGAATCACCAAAACCGGCTACCCCACGAGTCACTTCAGGCGAAGAAGGTCCTAGTCTTCAGGAAGTTAACTCGCCTGAGCCAGAATCATCGAGCCCAGAACGGCCACTTTCAGAAAATTTCAAAAAATTGCTGGCTTTGATCTTACAGGCGCCCAAATTGGCATTGAGAGAAGATTTGGATGACGAACTGCTCAAACGAGAAGATTCCCAGGGGCTGGTTGAGAGCATTCGCACCCTTGTGAGGCAAAACCCAACCGCCGAATTTATTAATTTGCACGGATATTGGACAGGCTATGCCCCGGAAATTGCCGAGCAACTAACCCAGATCTATGGTTCCAGCCTGCTAAAGGCTTTACCAGAGGAAAAACTGGAAGCTGATTTCAGCGAAACACTGACCCGTTTCAAACACCGCCTAACCCGCGCGGAAATTGAACAACGTATCCGGGAAATTGCTTCAGTGCCCTTTGAGGAGCTCACTCCAGAACTTCGCGAAGAACAACGCAACCTACATAACAAGCTTAGTGGAAGACAATCGCACAATAAATCTTGATTTTGGCTCGAAAATTGCAACACTTGAAGCTGTAAAAAAGGGCCCCACATCATTAGCCGTGACTGCAAAGTTTGTATATAATTTCGCGCCTTTTGTCAGCGCCAGCCGTATTTTTTCCGCGCCAATCGAAATTCACGTAGTTACGTAGAAATAAAATTACGCAATACAGGACTCCCGGATGTCAGATTCGCCTCAACAGCAATCCCGAATTAAAGATCTCATCGCACTTGGTCGTGAGCAAGGTTACCTTACCTATGCGGAAGTGAATGATCACTTGCCAGAAGAGATTTCTGAGCAGGATCAGGTTGAAGACATTATTCAGATGATTAACGACATGGGCATCCATGTTTTTGAATCTACCCCTGACGCCGACCAACTGCTCATGCTCGAGCAGGAGCAAGAAAGCTCACCTGATGAAGTGGCTGCTGCCGAAGCTGCCGCTGCCCTGGCCGCCGTAGAATCCGAAGTTCACCGAACCACCGATCCTGTACGTATGTACATGCGCGAAATGGGCACTGTAGAACTGCTCACGCGCGAAGGCGAAATCGAAATCGCCAAGCGAATCGAAGATGGCATCCGCGAAATGTTGTCGGCCTTTACTTTTTGGCCCGGCGCAGTTGAAGAAGTTCTTGAAGAATACCAACTGGTAGAAGACGGTGAGCGCCGCCTCGCCGATATCATGACCGGTTACCTGAACCCGACCGAATACGTGCCTTCTGCTCTGGAACAAGCACAAAAAGCGGAAGAAGAAGCCAACGCCAAAGCCGCAGAAGCATCAGACGACGACGATGATGCCGAACAGGAAGATGAGGACGAAAAAAGCACCGGGCCAGATCCAGAAGAAGCCAGGGAACGCTTTGGCGAGATTGCGGATTCCTGGAAGAAAGCCGCTAAAATCATCAAATCAAAGGGCATAACTCACGAGAAAGCTCAGGAAGCACTTACGGAAACTGCTGAGCTGTTCAAGTTCCTCAAGCTGACACCTCGTATCTTTGACCCAATGCACGCAGATGTTCGCTCTACTGTAGACGCCTTGCGTGCAGAAGAGCGCATCATCATGACCCTTTGCATCAAGCGTTGCGGCATGAAACGTGGGGAATTTATCAAGCTGTTCCCTGGCAACGAAGTTAATCCTAAATGGGTTGCCCAACTGGCCAAATCCAAGAAGCCCTGGGCGTCAAAGATCAGCGAATACGAAGAAGAAATTCAACGTGCACAGCGTTCTATCACCAACATCCAGGAAACAACTGGCCTCAGTGTCGCCGACATTAAAGAAGTAAATCGTCGCGTGTCCCTTGGTGAAGCTCGCATGCGCCGCGCAAAGAAAGAGATGGTTGAAGCCAACCTTCGACTGGTAATTTCGATCGCCAAAAAATACACCAACCGTGGTTTGCAGTTCCTCGATCTGATTCAGGAAGGCAACATCGGCCTGATGAAAGCCGTAGACAAGTTTGAATACCGTCGTGGTTACAAATTCTCGACCTATGCCACATGGTGGATTCGTCAGGCGATTACCCGATCGATTGCCGACCAGGCGCGCACCATCCGTATTCCTGTGCATATGATTGAGACCATTAACAAGCTCAATCGTATCTCGCGCCAGCTTCTGCAAGAACTCGGCCGTGAACCCACACCGGACGAACTGGCATTAAAGATGGATATGCCCGAAGACAAAGTTCGCAAGGTGTTGAAAATCGCCAAAGAACCCATCTCCATGGAAACTCCAATCGGCGATGATGAAGATTCGCATCTGGGCGATTTTATCGAAGATGCCAACAGCACTTCACCAATCGACTCGGCCACGACTGAGAGCCTAACCGAAGCTACCCGTGACGTTCTGGGAAGCCTGACCGCTCGTGAAGCCAAGGTATTGCGCATGCGTTTTGGTATCGACATGAACACCGACCACACCCTGGAAGAAGTGGGCAAACAGTTCGACGTGACCCGTGAGCGTATTCGTCAGATCGAAGCCAAAGCCTTGCGCAAACTGCGTCATCCGACCCGCTCGGAGCACCTGCGCAGCTTCCTCGACGAGTAAGCGAGCAACCCTATATAAACCTATATAAAAAAGGCGCTCATGGAGCGCCTTTTTTATTGCCTATAACCGACCAATCTCAACAAATATTTAATCCTCCAAGAATTGAACCGGGCAAGCTTGGCCTTTACCCTCGCCCTAATTATTAAAAAACAGGGGGATATCGTGAAATTTAAACATCTTACTCAATACCTCTTGGCACTACTATTTGTGCTGGGCGGTCCCGTTTATGCCCAAACTGACTGTGGCGTACTTCCTGAAAAGCCGTCTATCGTGGATGGCAGCACTGCCACCATGGAAGAACTGGTTGCCAACAGCCAGGCAGTAAAAAGCTACATTGGCGACGTCGATAATTTTCTGGACTGCTACGATGCCTTTATGCAATCCAGCGATTTTTCCGAACTCCCGCAAAACGAAAAACTGGTTTATGCCAACGCCATGGACAACATCCTGGAAGCTCGCAACGCGATCGGCCCCCAGTTCAATGCACAGGTCGAAGCGTTTAGAGCGGCTCAGCCCCAGGAATCCGAATAAATTTCCTCTCTAACCCGCTCAGGGTTAGACGAAACAACCAAGAACATCTATACTCCGCGGCGCTTGAAAAAGCGCCGTTTTTATTTCAGATAGCCTCTAAATATAGAGAACTGATGCCGAGCAATTCAGTATCGGATTGGTAAAATCGGTTTTGCGAAGAACTAGATTAAACTGCTTAGCGCAGTATTTTTGTTTAAGAGCAAGGAGCAGAAGGCGCGAACAAGGGAGCGTACGCAAGTACGTGACGGAGAGAGCGGCCTCACTGCAATGAAGCATTTGAACAAAAAGACAAGTAAAGGGCCCATAGCTCAGTTGGTTAGAGCATCCGACTCATAATCGGCAGGTCCCAGGTTCAAGTCCTGGTGGGCCCACCATCCTTTCCTATGCTACTCCTCAACAATCTGTGATTTCTCTTTCCTAGGCCAACACTCTTGAGAGCAACAAATAAATGAAGGTAGCTATTCATTCCTCGAATAAACCTGACTATCCCCTTATTTTTTGGAAGCTTGTCCATTATGATTCTCATTTAATTTAGCGCCTCGCCGTTCAGAGCTATTATTTGTGTGTTCCGAGGCCAAAGTTAAAAAATAGAGGGTAACAATGTCAAACAAGGAAGAAACCCAGGCCAACAGCGCCTATACCAAAGCGCAAACCATTGGCCTTACTCTTGGCCCCTTGTTATTCCTTTGTACCCTGCTGCTGTTCAACCCTCCCGGCTTAAGTTTTGAGGCAAAAGCAGTGCTGGCAACCACCCTGTGGGTTGCCACCTGGTGGATCACTGAAGCCATTCCCATTCCCGCCACTTCGTTACTGCCAATTTTTTTACTGCCCATAACCGGCGCACTGGACAGTGGCACGGTCACTTCCTCTTATGGCAACGACATTATTTATCTATTTCTGGGCGGCTTCTTTATTGCGACGGCCATGGAAAAATGGAATTTGCACAAACGTATGGCCCTTGCCATCATCGCTTTTGTGGGCACCAGCACGCAGCGCATCCTGTTGGGCTTTATGATTGCCACGGCATTCTTATCCATGTGGGTATCGAACACGGCGTCGGTCATGATGATGATTCCCATGGCGTTGGCGATCACCAAACAGGTCGGCAGTTCCCTTGAAGGTACCCCGGAGGCGGTCGACATCCCGGCATTCGAAAAAGCCCTGATTTTCGCCGTGGGTTACGCCGGGACAATCGGCGGTATGGGCACGCTCATCGGCACACCGCCAAATATCATTCTGGCGGCACAGGCGCGTGAGTTATTTGGTGTTGAAATTTCTTTTGCCAGCTGGATGTTAATCGGCGTACCCGTCGTTGTGACCTTGCTGGCAATTGCCTGGGTGTATCTTGGCCGCGTGGCTTTTCGCATGCGCATCAAAGGCATTCCCGGCGGTCGAGACCTGATTCAATCCGAACGCTCGGCGTTGGGCAAAATATCGTTTGAAGAGACCGTTGTGGCCTGCGTGTTTGGCTTCGCCGCCTTCATGTGGATCACTCGCGGCTTTCTTTGGTCCGAACTGGTGCCGGAAATCCGTGACGGCATGATCGCCGTACTCGCCGCCGTATTGTTGTTCCTAATACCCGCCAAATCCGGCACCAGCAACCGCATACTCGACTGGAAAGACTCCCGCAATATTCCCTGGGGCATACTGTTGTTGTTTGGGGGCGGTCTGGCGATAGCTGCAGGGTTTAGGGAAACAGGGCTGTCTGCCTGGATGGGAGAACAATTGACCGTGCTCGATAGCCTGCACATGGTGCTCATCATTAGCTGCGCCACCCTGATGATTCTGTTCCTCACCGAGATCACGTCCAATACCGCCACAGCAACCATGATCATTCCGGTGGTTGCTGCGTTGGCACTGGCGCTGAACATTCACCCGTTAGCACTGATGGTGTGCTGTGCCA
>JAURLY010000157.1 GCA_030830945.1 Gammaproteobacteria bacterium
AAAGACCCAAAAAATGTGCTAAAAATAAGTCAAAAATTTCCTACAAAAAAATTTTTAGATCGGCCTTATGAGAATTTTTTACAACACTGATAAATCCAATTGGCTTGATGAAATTTTCTTCCATTAATTTCCAAGGAACCCAGAAGGGAAATCGTTACTAAAAATAAAAATTTACTTTGAGTGGCAACTTAATCTTTTATCTAAGAGATGGAAAAAATTCAAAGATGTGCATCAGAAAAAAATATTTCACATTTTAAATTTTTATTAATACCGAATTTCGGGGAACACCATGTGCGCCTTCAGGATAGCTAGTCTGTTTACCAGAAACGCGGTTACCAAAACTCCAGAGCCAACAAAAACAAAGCCAGTTCGCAACAAGAACGCAATACAAGAAAAAGTTACTGCTGCTTCAGATTATGTAAGTGGTCAGCTTGACAGAGAATCCACAAAAAATATTAAATCCGAGGCCAAGAAAAGACCGTTGCCCAACAATTTAGGCACTAAATCAGCGAAATTAAATACTGCATATCAAGTTAATCCAAATGATTCGAAATCATTACAAAGTGAAGCGCCGATATCCGAAAAAAATAGTACGCCTGAAAAATCAGAAGACACCATAGAGTCCAGAAGCGATCCGGAAGCGTATCGAATGTTTTTAAAAAATATTCCAGAGAAAGGTATTATTTTAGGCAACACGTATGGATTGAATGAATGCGAAATGGCAGCCATCCGCTGCTACACAGGAAAAGACTATCGGGTGATTAATAGCACGTTACGTGCGCTGACAGGAACAGATGTTGATTTTTACAAGGCAAATAGCTTGAAATATTTTAGAGTGAGTGAGCATCTATCGGAAATAATAAGCGACCTGGCGAATGGCATGAGAAAACTGCCTCCAGCTCGAAATGACAGTCAGTCCTCATTTGGTCTTGGACGGGATGTCACTCTTGAGGGCGATGCACTCAAACGTATGAAAGAAGGCGAAATCATATCCGATTTAATGTTTACCTCAACCACAACAACATTGGAGCAAGTGGCTGATGGAAACTGGTGGCACAAAAATGATCAGGTATTAATAATCCATCAACGAGTAGACGGTAATGGTCGAGATATTGCTGCATTTAGTGGATACAGTGAAAGTGAAATTCTATTTCTTCCGGGTACCAAATTTATAATTACGTACCGAAACGATAACGCAATCGTAGGAAGCGGCGGTGAATGGGGACCTATCTATAAACAGCTAAGTGATGCTTTTTTCGACGCATTTCCTAAAAAATATGTAGATCAACTCGATTATGACTTCGTCCTTATTAATGACGCCCTCGGTGAAACATATCCCTTAAATTTTAAGGCAGCTGCAGATTTAATGGACAAGAAATTTCCAGGAATTTTCTTTATTAAATCAGCTACAAATGAAAAGGACGAAGGTACTGGAAAAATCACGATTGATCTTGAGAATCTATACAGTTTATCTAGGAAGCTACATGCTGAAGAGTACGGAGGGGCAATTAAACCAGGCACGGAAATGAATAAAATTGTTATTACGATGGAAGAATTATCGCCCGATGACGAGTTGAGAATTAATTTGGAAAAATCTCAGGTCACTTCTGGAAAAAAGATGACTTCGGCAGTACCTTCTAGCACACCACACACTTCAACCGGAGGACAAAACAATGTGTCCGGAAAAATGCCGCTCGAAAAACCAAACACCAAATCTGACAAAACAGAAGAAAAAATTCCTGTCAGAGATCAGACTAAAATGTCGGCCAACCCAAACACTGCAACCAAACCTTCGAGCACAAACAAATCCAACTTTAGGAATGATGATTATTCGCCATCGGATGCCTCTAATTATGGAGAGTACTTTCCAGGGTTTAGAGAGTAGCCAAGAGCGAAGCTTGGTTGGCTTGCTGGCTGGATTACCTAATATCGCAGACAAAAAGGGCAGGCTGAAACCTACGGTATCTTATTGCGCAAAGGATGAGCGCACTGCTGCTCGGTGAATATCAGCGCTGATCAGGATCGCGAAACCGGCATATAGCGCCGCAGGAAAGGCAAGCAAGCTAAGGATGATGTTCAAAACTAGATGTTTCGTCGTCTGCGCCTTTGCAAGCCCTTTATTTTCGGCGCATCCAAATCTGTCGCGGCGACTTTTGAACACTATCCCTAAGGAAGCGCTGATTAAATAAATGCGGAAACTTTTGTGGTGAGATCAATGGGGTCAAGACCTAGATTTTATAGACCCCCACGTCGCACAGCTGCGATGGCTCGCCATAAAACGTGGGTTTATTCAGCGTCTCCCTAATTCATTACGGACATCTCTTCAGTGCGACGCGGCGCATAGCTTTCCCAATGGCTGCAGCCGGGGCATTGCCAGTAAAACTGTTTGGCCTTGAATCCGCAGTGATTGCATTGGTATCGTGCCAGCTTTTGCGCATACCCACCGACGAGGCTCTTGATGAGCGAGAGTTCTGCGCGACCTTCGGGTGGCGCATACATCAGACGTGCTTCGATCAGCTTGTCCAGGCCCAGGAGTGTTGGCGTTCTGCGCAATTCATCACCGACGAGCTGATTTGCGCTGTCTGGACCATCGAGTTCCAGTACTGCCTTGAAGGTCACCTCCAGCAAATCAATCGAGGGGGCTTCAGCCAGATAGCCTTTGAGCAGATTCAAACCCTCGCGTGTGCGATGGACTGCACGGTAGCCATCCATGAGTCGCTGCGCGACCAGCGCAACATGCGGCACACTTTGCTGCTCCACACGACGCCAGGCCAGCAGTGCCCCTTCGATATCTTCCTTGGCACGCAAACAATCACCAATCAGAATCATGGCTCGTACATTATTGCGGTCGTAAGCGAGCGCTTTATCGAGGGTAGCCAGCGCCACATCCGGGTTTGCGTGTACCAATTCATCTTGCGCGAGCTCACAATGAAACTGTGCAATCTCTTTCTGATAGCCGCCGGCGCCAGATTCCTGCAAAGCGAGAGCTGCCTGCATGGCACGCTTCCATTCTTTTTCGCGCTGATAGATTTCCAGCAGTGCCCTCCGAGCCTGCGCACCGTATTGCGACTGGGCAAGCTGATCAAAGGTTTCTTCGGCTCTGTCCAGAAGGCCCGCTTTCAGATAGTCCTGACCGAGTTCATAGCGAGCCTGGCTGGCCAGCTCGGGCGACAAATCCGCGCGCGCCAGCAAGTTCTGGTGGACCCTTACCGCGCGCTCGATATCGCCGCGCCGACGAAACAGATTTCCCAAAGCGAAATGCAGTTCAGCCGTTTCCGGATCCAGGCGTGCGATCTCGACAAAGAGGTCAATCGCCTTGTCGGGCTGCTCATCAAGCAGGGCATTAAGCGCTTTGTAATAGCTGCGCGGCAAGCTGCGTGATTCAGCGATAACGTGACGGATATCGACACGAGCCGCAATCCAGCCCAAACCAAAGCAAGCAGGAATGACCAGCAGCCACCAGACTTCAAATTCCATGGTGGTATCCGAGAGAGAAAGATGGGGGCATCACAAGCCGGTTTGCTCCATGACAGTATCAGGCATGGGGGGCTGAGCCCGAACCTGCGCAAGGCTCTCTGCCGCTTTTTGCTGTTGTTCGTTTTCTTTTTTGTGCCGCATCAGCGTGCGACGGTAGCGCAAAACGGTACTCGTCATGGCCAGCACACCGAGCACCGCACCGGTGATAAAAAATAACAGCAGCAGCAAAATCAGCGGCGCCTTGGTGGTCGTGCCCCAGAAAAGATGCAAGACCACCTCATCGGTATTTTTCAGCGCGAAGCCAAAAAATACGAGGAATAAGCCTATCGCGAACAGCCTGAAAATTATTTTCATGAGAGCGGGCAGATGACCAAACGAATACCTGCAGGCATTTTACGCCAAAAAAAATGGCATCCAGACGGATGCCATTCGAATAAAACATCAGAAACATGAAGTCCGTCTTTTCAGATCACTGGCAATACCCGCCGGCTAGGCAGTGGACTTCTACTGCAAGCCGGTCGCGCGCGACCAACGGCCCGACGACAAAGGCTTTA
>JAURLY010000013.1 GCA_030830945.1 Gammaproteobacteria bacterium
TCTGATGGCATGTTGATTTCGGTTTCTCCGGGCCAGGGAAACCAGAGTTTGATGTATGAACCTTCCTGATTTTCCGGAAAACCGTTCAATTCTTCACCGCCCAGTGTAATGCGCTTCATATTGGTCGTTAATTGCCGGGTACGGACAATTACAAGGTCGCGGGGAATAAGTTTTGGCTTGGTAGACATATGGCTCCGGGAAATGTCGTTTGGGGCGAAAAATACAATCACCTATGTTTATTATGAAATACCTGCAGCCGTATCGCTAAAGAGATTACGGGTTCTGATAGATAATTTTGACGATGTAGGCTTCAACAGGGCCGTTGGGAGTGTTGAAACTGATTTCGTCATCCACTTGTTTGCCCATTGCAGCTTTGGCCAATGGTGAATCAACACTAATCCAGTTTTGTTTAGCGTCAATTTCGTCGTAGCCAACAATGCGAACCGTAATTAACTGGCCATCTTCGTGTTCCAGTGTCACCCAGGCACCAAAAAAAACTTTGCTTTGATCGCTGGGGAGCCGATCAACCACATTCAGGTTGTCCAACCGCTTGGATAGGTAACGAATTCTTCGATCCAGTTCGCGCAAACGCATTTTGCCATATATGTAATCGCCGTTCTCTGAACGGTCGCCATTGGCTGCGGCTGCTTTTACCTTTGCAGTCACGGCTGGTCGATCAACTTTCCACAGATGCTTTAACTCTTCCTGAAGCCGGCGAGCTCCCTCGGCGGTAATGTAGGGTGAAGTCTTGGGAGGAGCAGGGCGCCATCTAGCCATTGCAGTTTATCTCAGGCGATTGCGGGTGGCATTGAGGTTGGCAATCTCCAAATCTGTTACCAGCGAATCTGTTTCTATATGAAAAATCTTGCCGTAAAACGCCAGCTCTGCATTCAGGGAGTGCTCGATATTGTTGGCCTTGCGGAACCCGTGCGCTTCGTCTTCATAAGTAACCAGACACACCGCAAACCCGGATTTTTTCAGTGCATTGAACATACTTTTTGCTTGCTCGGCAGGCACGACCTTATCTTCCAGACCCTGGAAGAAAATAGTGGGGCAACTGAAATTCTCTACGTGCTTTATAGGTGAACGTTCGTCGTAAACCTGTGTTTCAGTTGGGGGGGCTACCAGTGTGTCGGTGTAGCGCGACTCAAACTTGTGAGTATCGGCAGCCAGTGCATGTAAGTCACCGATGCCATAGAGGCTGCTGCCGGCTGAAAAGGTCTGCCGAAAACAGAGGGCGCTCAAGACAGTGTAGCCACCCGCACTGCTGCCGCGAATTATGAGTTTGTCCCGGTCTACCCAGCCTTGCTCAACACAGTATTCTGCGGCGGCACAGGCGTCGTCGACATCGTAAACCCCCCAGTTGCCATTCAGGCTAAGGCGATATTCACGGCCATAACCTGTGCTGCCCCGATAATTTATATCAGCAACGGCAAAACCTCGACTGGTCCAAAACTGGATCTTGAAGTTGAGGGACGGGCTGGTGGAGCCAGTTGGCCCACCATGACAAATTACAATCAAGGGCGGCTTTTCCCCTGCAGCGCCGCTGTATTCAGCGTTTAGCGGCGGGTAGTAAAATCCGTATGCATGCTGGAAATCGGTTGTTTCAAAGGTAATCGGTATAGCTGTGGAGATCGAGCCTACGGGTAGTTGAATTTCCCCGTCTGAATATAGAGGCTCTATTTGATCGCCAGTTCCTACCTCGCATAAGCGATCAAAGCTTTGTCCGTCAGATGCAATCACCAGAGCCCGGCCATTTTTTACATTGGTAGCCAGATGGGAAAAATGATTAAAGCGTGATTTGAGCGCATAGGTGCGGTCTTCTTTCAGGTGGTGACGATAGAGACGCCAAATACCATTCTCGACGTAAGCGGCGAGAATCTCATGCTCGTTTAAAAAGCCCCAGGTCGACATTCCAAACTGCCATAAAGGGAGCCCGCACTCGCGTTCGCATGGGGCGATTGTTTTGTCTTTTCCCGGTTTGATTTGTTTGTAAAGGTTCCACCAGTTCGAACGATCGCTGACAAAATAAATTTCACCAGTCGGCGACCACTGCGGCTGAAAAATAGACTCATTCTTCCCAGTTAATTTTGTCTGACTGCCTTCGATATCCTTCATCAATGCAGACCAAAGTTCATTTTCAGTCCAGGGCATGTTGGGGTGAAACCACTGCAACCAGAGTAGTTGCGTGCCATCGGGAGACAATCTGGGGTTAGAGTAAAAGTCGGCGCCCTCAACCAGGGTTAGTTGATCGTCCTGTCCGGCACAGGAGATTCTGGCGATAGAGGCTTTGGGTTCTTTCAGGGAAGGACTGTGGTCTTCTATTACCGCAATAAGACTGTCAGTACTCTCCATGTATTGAAGATCGGCGTAACGTTTAGTGGACTCTTTGACCAACGGCCTGACAGAGCTGTGATCATCCAGATCGACACGGTAAATACGCTGGTCTTTCTGGTTTACGAAGTAAAGCCTGCCTCCGCCTATGGTCCATGCGCCACCGCCGTATTCGTGGACTCCGGTGCGAACACTGAACTCGATAGGAACAATGCTCTTCGGATTACCGTGGTTATAAGCAACCACGGTACATCTGCCATTTTCCTGGGGACGGTATTCAAGCCAGTAGATTTCATCTTCGGTGATCAAAGGCTCAGACAGCCCGACAGTTTTAGAGGTCAGTAATTTGGCTGAGATAGGGGAGGGCCAGCTGCCGAAATCGGCCAGTGTTTTTCCTTTGCGGGCATTGGACATAATTAGCCTCCGGCCAGCTTTACCTGAAAGCCCCGGTCTTCTAATAGGCCACGGATTTTTTCTCTATGATCACCCTGAATTTCAACACATCCATTTTTGGTGGCTCCGCCGGTCGCGCAGGCAGATTTTAGGGATTTACCGATATCCTTGAGCTGTTCGGGCGGCAAGCCTTCAACGACACAGACGACCTTGCCGCCGCGCCCTTTTGATTCCCGCCGAACGCGAACAATGCCGTCAGTTTCTGTACTGATGGTCTGGGTATCTGTTTGTTTGATACGGCCAACATCGGTGGAATAAACAAGTCGGGAATTCTTTTTCATAGCCTGTCAGTTTGGTTGCAGGCGCGGATTATACATTTCGTTGGCATTTCAGTCAGACGGTTGTACCAGGATTGGTTAGATAGAATTAGTGCATTAGACCTTGGGCAATGAAGTAGATTTTAAGTTTGATAAAGGCAGTAATTGGATGCTTTGCTCGTTATGGAAAGCGTGTAATATCCATTTTCTTTTTATTTATTTATGGGAGAGGGAGAAATGGACAATCTGGGTTTCTTAATAGGTTTATCGATCGCGTTAATTCTGATAATCAAATACATCATCAGGATTGTGCCCCAGAACAGCGCGTATGTAATTGAGCGACTAGGGAAATATAGCCGTACCCTGGAGGCCGGGTTTCATATTTTGATCCCATTTATTGATCGTGTGGCTTATAAGCACTCTCTAAAAGAATTTGCGATGGATGTTCCGCAACAACAAGCAATTACAAAGGACAATGTGGCGCTTGGAATTGATGGAGTACTCTACATGCGAATAATGGATGCCAAGGCAGCATCCTACGGAGTAGAGAATCTTTTTTTTGCGGTTTCTCAATTAGCCCAGACAACTATGCGTGCCGAAATAGGTAAGCTCAGCCTGGATGACACCTTTGAATCCAGGGAAAACGTGAATGCCAAAGTGACTCATGCGATAGACGAAGCATCCGCACCCTGGGGAACCAAGGTGTTGCGATATGAAGTTAAGGATATTACCCCTCCGACAACGATTCTGGAGGAGATGGAAAAGCAAATGGCTGCTGAGCGCGAACGGCGCGTGGCGGTCACAACGTCAGAGGGTTATCGCCAGGCCCAGATCAATCAGGCAGAGGGCGATAAGCAGGCGCAGATACTGCGTGCGCAGGGTGATGCCGAGGCAGTGTTGTTAGAGGCGGAAGCAAGGGCGGAGTCCATTCGACGAATATCCCAAGCCATTATGGCCGACGGTGGAACCACTGCAGTTGCCCAGCAGCTTGCCGAGCAA
>JAURLY010000158.1 GCA_030830945.1 Gammaproteobacteria bacterium
AGGCGATCACTTCGGATGCCAATTATTGTGGCGGCCGCTACCTGGATGAAGGAAAGGCGCCTGACTCCGGTTTGTCACTTGCGCGCATGATTGCCCATATCACCTATCTATCCGACAGCGCTTTCGAGCAACGTTTTGGCCGACAATTAAGAGCGGGTACATTTGAGCGCGGACAGGAAACGGAACTCCAGTTCGAGGTGGAAAGCTATTTGCACTACAAGGGTAAACAATTTGCCGACCAGTTCGACGCTAATAGCTATTTGCTCATTACCCGCATGCTTGATGTCTATGACCTTGCTCGGGAATATAATGACGATCCGGTAGAAGCCTTTAGTCATGCTTTGTGTAAATTCTTTGTGGTTTCTTTCAGCACGGACTGGCGCTTTTCACCTGAGCGATCCAAAGAGATTAACCGTGCACTGATCGCCGCTGGCAAGGACACCACCTATCTCGATGTCGAGACCGACAAAGGCCACGATGCATTTTTATTGCCGATTGAACGCTATGTGCGTGCCTTTAAGGCCTACATGAATAATGTCGCTGAGGAAATCTCAAATGCGGATTGATCTCGACATCCTGGAACAGTGGGTCAAACCAAATACCCGCGTGCTCGATCTGGGCTGCGGCGATGGCAGCTTGCTCGCTCGTTTAAAGGATAAAAATGTCACCGGCTATGGCCTGGAAAATGACCCCGAACAAATCCAGCTTTGTGTGGAAAAGGGCATCAATGTCATTGAAAAAACCCTGGACCGGGAGCTATACGACTTTGGCGACCAGAGCTTTGATACCGTCATAATGACCTTTGCCCTGCAGGTAATGAAGCATCCGGATATCATCCTCGATGAAATGCTGAGAGTCGGTCGTGAATGCATTGTTACCATTCCCAACTTTGGCAGCCTGCAAGCCAGGTTCGCCTTGATGTTTGGCGGGCAAATGCCCGTTACCAAGCGGCTTCCCTATGAGTGGTATAACACACCCAATATCCATTTTTGCACCGTGGCTGATTTTGAATATTTCTGTCAGGCTCGCGGCTATCAGGTGCTGAATCGTAAAATGATCAGCCTATCCCGACTCAACCAACCATTCAAAGATATTTGGCCAAACCTGTTTGCTGAAACAGCGGTTTATCACCTGACCAAGAAAATTTCCGAATGACCGTTCAAATGAGAAAAATTGCAGTAGCAATCTATTGTCTTGCCGCCTTAATTGCGTCAGGCAATTCCTTTGCCCGAAACAATGTAACTTCGCCTATCAGTACAGGCGACTACCTAATCCACTTCAGTACATTTAACAGCAGCTTTTTAACCCCCGATGTTGCCAGCGCCTATGGTTTTGTACGTGGGCCCGATAAAGCGTTAGTGAACATTGCAGTAACCAAAACGCAGGCAGACGACGATCACTATGGTTTGCCCGTCGACGTATCCGGCAGATTTCGCAATCTGATGCAACAACAGACTTTGCTGGAGTTTGTGGAAATTCAGGAACAAAACGCGACCTATTACATCGCTCCCTTCGAATTTGATAACGAGGAAGTCCTGCATTTCGATATCGAAGTGCTCTTGCCTGGCCAGACACGGACAACGAATGTAAGTTTTATAAAAAAACTTTATGACGACTAGCATGCGAGTCGTCCTCGCTACCGGCAATACCGGAAAAATTCAGGAATTACAGTACCGACTTGGCGATCAGTTTGAGCTGGTTTCCCAGAACGATCTGGGAGTCATAGCCCCTCCAGAAGATGGCTTAAGTTTTGCGGAAAATGCCCTAATCAAGGCCCGTTCTGCTTGTCGCCAAACCGGTCTGCCTGCCATTGCTGATGATTCCGGGCTCAGTGTGGATGCGCTCAAGGGTGCTCCGGGAATTTATTCGGCTCGCTTCAGCGGAGATGGCGCTACCGATGCTTCGAATAACCAACTGTTATTGGAAAAACTCGCCAATATTGAAGACCGAACGGCACGATTCCAGTGTGCCCTGGTCTTCATGCGCAGCGAAAACGACCCGGTCCCCCTAATCTGCCAGGGCACGTGGGAAGGGCATATTTTGTATGAACCACAAGGCGACAATGGCTTCGGCTATGACCCGCTATTCTTCGCTTTTGACCAGGGTTGTGCTTCCGCACAGCTTCCCCCCGAAGTTAAAAACCAGGTAAGTCATCGAGGCAAGGCCATCACTCTTCTGGTGGATGCCCTCTCGACTACGACCATCTAAAATTCTGGCCTGTAGGGCGATAAATCTGTTATTGTTTTATAAGTTTCAAATTAAAACTTATCTACACTGGAGACCTGTCATGATCTATCCGATGTTTGCCATGATCCTTCTCACCTTTTGCTACGGCTTTTACACGGCTTACTGCCGCGTAAGCATGTCCATGCGAGGCGAGGTGAACCCGAGATACTTTAAAACCATGTCCGGTTACGAGGTCCCGGAGAAAATCCAGGTGACCACCAGGCATTTTGCCAACCTGCTGGAAACACCTCCCCTGTTTTATATTGCCGGGGCGCTTATTATTGCCCTGGGGATCGATAGCGGAACAGCCGAAACTATTGGCTGGGTATATCTCACCGCGCGTTTGGCGCATATGTTTATCCACAACAGTTACAACCATCCTGTCCACCGAATGATCTGCTTTATGTTGGGGTTATTTTGTATCCTGGCTCTATGGATCATCGTTTTGTTAAACGTGGGTTAAATTGAAACGCAGCCTACCCCCGCTATCACTTTATGTGCATATTCCCTGGTGCGTTCGTAAATGCCCCTATTGCGATTTTAATTCACATGGCATCGGTCAGGAGGCGCTCCCGGAAGAGCGCTACATAGAGGCCGTTACCAAAGACCTTGAGTACAGTGCTATACAAGCCCAGGGGCGCAAGCTTCAAAGCATCTTTCTGGGAGGAGGCACCCCCAGTCTTTTTTCAGCAAGTGCTATTGGCCGAATTTTAGAATCTGCCGATCAACTGATCGGCATCGAGAAAGGCGCAGAAGTCACTCTGGAGGCAAATCCTGGAACATTTGAGCAGCAGAAATTTTCCTCCTATCGACAGGTTGGAATCAATCGACTTTCAATCGGAATTCAAAGCTTCAATCAGGGGTTTTTAAAGACGCTGGGGCGTATCCATAACTCTGACGAGGCATTGGGAGCCGTATCTATTGCCCGTCGAGCTGGTTTTGACAACATTAATCTTGACCTGATGTTTGGCTTGCCGGATCAAAGTTTGGAGCAGGCGATGGAAGATCTTGAGCAGGCCTGCGAACTTCATCCCGAACACATCTCCTGGTATGAGTTGACCATCGAACCCAACACCGAGTTTTATAACAAACCTCCAAAGCAGCCTACTTCAGACGAATTAGCCGATTTTTCCGAAGCGGGAATCAAGCTGTTGCATAGCCACAATTATCAACGCTACGAAACATCTGCCTTCGCAGAGACCGGCAGACAGAGCCGGCATAACCTGAACTACTGGCACTTTGGCGATTACATAGGCGTGGGGGCAGGCGCACACGGGAAATACACCGATGCCCAAACGGGCGAGATATTTCGCGAATCAAAAACACGTTTGCCCAAACACTATATGGATCGAATAGATTCCTATGCCGCGAAAACCGAAGTGATTGCTCAGCAGGACGTGCTTGCAGAGTACATGATGAACGCTTTACGCTTGGTAAATGGCGTCAGTCTGACAGAAGCAAGCCAATTTACCGGTTTGGATATTGACCAAATAACAACGGCCTGTCAGATTGGCAGGCAGCGAGAACTTATCAATCTCAATGGTGACAGGCTTCAACCAACAGAACAGGGCCAGAGATTGTTAAACCTATGCCTGCAAAGTTTTCTGTAGTCCAAAGTAAAGGTGGTACTTTGAAAGATTATTTGTCCGCAGATTATCGAGAATTGATGAATGCAATTTTGCTTAACGACTTAATCACAGTTAAGCAACTGCTCGCTCGCGGTGTCTCTCCGAATGATCATGACCAGGGCGTAGAGTCCGCACTTATTCTTGCAGCGGATGAGGGGCTGGTCGAAATTGTCGGCGAATTACTTAGTGCCGGAGCAGAAGTTAACTACGAAGATGAGACCGGTAAGACGCCACTGATTTGCGGTGCTTCCATGAGCTCGGGCGAGATCATCCGCCTTTGTGTCGAGCACGGCGCCGAAATTCATTATCAAAACTGCCATGGGCGAAATGCACTGGACTATGTGCGCGATCTGGCCGATGAACACATCGTTCGCTTGCTCGAGTCGCTTTCAGAGACCGCAGAAGAGCCCGCCTGAACAGAGGTTATTCCAGAACCAGCCACTGACCGGATTCTAGTCCATCTATTGTCCAACTTCCCACGGAATACCTGACCAAGCGCAGACAGGGAAATCCAATTGCAGCGCACATCCTTCGTACTTGTCGGTTACGTCCTTCCTGTATTTTTATTTCCAACCAGCTGGTGGGAATTTTCTGTCGTTCTCTAATAGGTGGATCCCGTGGCCATATGGGTGGTTCAGTCATGACTCGGGCCTTGGCGGGCAAAGCCTTGCCATCCTTCAGCGCAACGCCCTGTCGAAGTGAATCCAGATCTGCATCTACTGGCGCCCCCTCGACCTGCGCCCAATAGGTCTTACTCATACTGTGTTTTGGGGAAGCTATCTTGTTTTGCATTACGCCATCGTCAGTGAGTACTAACAGACCTTCCGAATCTTTATCCAGAAGACCGGCAGCGTATACACCCGGCTGGTCGATATATTGCGAGAGGTTCATTACCCCGGGCTCCGAAGTGAACTGGCTCAGCACGCCATAAGGTTTGTTAAAGAGAACAATTTTGGTCAAGAAGAAAACTCGCAGGGAATGTTCTGTAAATTTTAGCTCATTGCGGCTGTACTTAATCAATCGCATGCATACTGAATAAATGGCAAAATCACCACATGCCTGAATTAACTCATCTCAATAAATCTGGTGAAGCAGAAATGGTCGACGTTTCTGCCAAGCAAGACAGTGTGCGTATCGCCCTCGCCGAAAGCCTGGTGATACTTACTCCAGATATTCTCCAATTATTGCGCGATAGTGATATACCCAAGGGAGATGTCCTTGCGACCGCAAGAATCGCGGGGATCCAGGCAGCAAAAAAATGTTCGGAGCTCATTCCACTTTGCCACCCTCTTCCCCTGACGAAGGTTTCTGTGGATTTGCAGATTGAATCGGATTTGGTTCGAATTCAGGCCACGTGCAAAACCACTGGTAAAACCGGCGTTGAGATGGAAGCCCTGACTGCAGTTTCTGTTGCGGCGTTAACGATTTATGATATGTGCAAAGCACTGGATAAGAGCATAGAGATAAAAAGCACTCGCCTCCTAAAAAAATCCGGCGGGAAATCCGGCGATTGGAGTGCCGAAAAGTGAACACCATTCGCATACTCTTTTTTGGAAAACTCGCCGATCTGGTGACTGAACCAGAATTTCAACAGCAAATTGAATCTGGCACATTGGTATCGGACGTCTATGAAAAATTAGCCCAGCAATACCCACTTGAGCCCTTAGCACAACAACCCAATATCAAAGTCGCCATTAATCAGCAGCTGTCCGGCTGGGATCAATCGCTTTCACCCGGAGACGAACTGGCATTCTTGCCACCTGTTACCGGGGGCTAGACTCGATCAAATGCATATAGAAATCCATGAACGCGATTTTGATCTGGGCGAGGAATACCTGGCCTTGGTTGATGCCAGCAAAAATTCCGGGGCGCAGGTATTATTTGTCGGTCGTGTACGGGACTTCAGTGAAAATGAATCCATTGAAAAACTGATACTTTCCCATTACCCCGGAATGACAGAAAAAGTTATCGAGCGCATTTGCAAAGAAGCCTGCCAACGCTGGAAACTCCTATCCATTCGCGTATTACATCGCGTGGGACAACTCAAAGCAGGCGACCAAATTGTTATGGTTGGAGTTTCCTCGGAGCATCGTGTCGATGCGTTTGCCGGGGCTGAATTCATTATGGATGCCCTTAAAACTGAGGCCACTTTCTGGAAGAAAGAGCAATTCAAGGATGGGGATGAACGCTGGTTAGATATGAAAAAATCCGATCGGATAAAAGCAGCTCAATGGCATAAAGGAGGAGGAGAAGGAGAAAGCCAATGAACACATCCATCGCAGGTGCCATTATCGCGGGAGGCAAATCCAGTCGTTTTGGTGACATCAATAAGGCCCGGGCACTACTCGGCGGAAAAACCCTGCTGAAACACGTTCATGAACGTTTACGGCCACAGGTAAGTCATTTATACCTGAATTGCCAACCAGATTTCCCCGCCACAGATGAAATTGATTCTCCATCGATCGTGCAGGATTTCTTGGCGAATAAAACAGGTCCATTAAACGGGGTTTTGGGTGCTTTGGACAGGAGCGTTGAAGACGGCTATGAATGGCTACTTATCGCTCCTTGCGATACCCCTTTTATACCAGTCGATCTAACCACAAGACTATTAAACAATGCGCACTCGCAAAGTCTGGAATTGGTTATCCCAAGCTACGAAGGCATTCCCCAACCGAGTCTGTCGCTATGGCACCGTAATCTTTTACAGCCATTGCGTAGCGCCGTTGTCGATCAAGGTTCCGAAGGCTTTAAACAGTTCTACCCACACACCCTTTACGAACTGGTTGAATGGCCTCAGTCAGACTATGATCCTTTCCTCAACGTTAACCACCAAAGCGACCTCTGCGAGGCCGCTCATATACTCAAAAATCTAAACAGTGAAAGACCGAACTGATGGCGCCCGCATTAAAAGATAAAATTCCTTTAAATATAGCGATTCTCACCATTTCTGACACGCGCACCCTGGAAACTGATACCTCTGGAGACTATCTCTACGAGCAAGCTCAAGTGGCTGGACACCAGGTTCTCGATCGTCAGATTTGCCTGGATGACATATACATGATTCGCGCCCTTGTATCCGACTGGATAGCCAATAAATCCATTCACGTTATCCTGACGACTGGCGGCACCGGCTTTAGCGGCCGCGACTCAACGCCTGAAGCATTAATGCCTCTATTTGATAAACAAATTGAGGGGTTTGGTGAATTGTTCCGTCATATTTCACTTGATGATATAGGTACTAGTACAGTGCAATCCCGTGCGCTTGCAGGCTTGGCCAACAACACCGTTATTTTCTGTTTGCCTGGATCTACCGGCGCTTGTCGTACTGGCTGGGAAGGTATTCTTTCCGAACAACTGGATAGCACTCACCGACCCTGCAACTTTGTCTCACATACCTTGGCCGGATCCGGGGACGACCAATCTTGATATCTGTTGAACAAGCAATTAAACAGATGCAATCTCACGCAAGGCCTGTTTGTAAAAAAGAGCTTGTAACGATTGACCAGGCACTGGGGCGTACCCTGTTTTCTGCTGTCATGGCACCGATAAATGTGCCTCCGGCAGATAACAGTGCCATGGATGGATACGCGGTTCGGACAAACGAAATTGCCCTGAACACCCAATACCAGATCAGCCAACGAATACCGGCCGGCAAGGCCCCTGATCCACTGCAGGAAAGCTCAGTAGCACGCATTTTTACCGGGGCAAATATGCCCGCAGGTGCAGACGCCGTCATCATTCAGGAAGACTCTATTTCCCAGAATAACCAGGTGCAATTTAAGTCGTTGGCTGTCGTAGGCGAGAATGTTCGGAAATGCGGGCAAGACGTTAGAAAAGGCAGTGAAATCCTGCCTGCTGGAAAGGTATTGCGGCCTCAGGAAATTGGCTTGATAGCCTCATGTGGCATTGCTGAGGTTGAGGTTTACAAAAAACTCAGGGTGATCATTCTTAGCACCGGTGATGAGCTTGTCGAACCAGGGCAGAAGGCAAAAACCAACCAAATTTACAATTCCAACCGCTTTCTGCTTAAAAGCTTTTGTGAGGCTTGCGGATTTGAAACGATTGACTCCGCTTCGATGCCAGATGAGCTAAACCAAACCATATCATCACTGGAAAAAGCTGCCAGCCAGGCGGACGTTATCCTTACTACAGGTGGCGTATCCGTTGGCGAAGAGGATCATATCAAGCCTGCCCTGAAGCAACTCGGCAGCCTGGATATGTGGAAGGTCGCTATCAAACCGGGGAAGCCCATTGCCCTTGGAAAAATAGGTGACACCGATCTTATTGCACTGCCAGGCAATCCATCTTCGGTATTCACTACCTTCCTAATTTTAGCCCTTCCTCGCTTGCGCTTGCTCCAGGGGCGCTCTGACATGGAGATCATACCTGAAATTCTGTCTGCCAATTTTTCTCGTGCCGCAGGATCTCGCAAAGAGTATTTACGTGCGCGAAAAACATCTCAAGGGGTAGAGATATTCCCCAACCAAAGTAGCGGTGTGCTCTCTTCTGCCTGCTGGGGAGATGGTTTTGCCTTGCAGCCGCAGGACACTGCCATCGAGTCAGGTCAGCTCGTGGAATTTATTGATTACCAACGCCTTATGCAAAGATAACTTCAAACCCATGCCAATCCCTGCATAATGTACCCATGACCTCTTTAAGCCCAATGAAGTCTCCCCGCACACGAATGATTGATCCTTTCGACAGGCATATTCATTATTTGCGGCTGTCAGTGACTGATCGCTGTAATCTGCGCTGCACATACTGTATGGCAGAGGAAATGGAGTTTCTTCCCCGTGAAGAGATTTTATCGCTGGAAGAAATCGAGCGACTTGCCCGTTGTTTCGTTGATCTTGGAATCGACAAAATTCGCTTAACAGGAGGCGAACCTCTTGTTCGAAAAGGAATTGTTCAGCTGTGCGAAGCAATTGCAGGCATGGCAGGACTGCGTGAACTGACTATGACCACCAATGGTTTGTTGCTCGACCAATACGCCGAGCCGCTGCGTAATGCTGGAATTAATCGTCTTAACATCAGTATTGATAGCCTGGACAAATCCCGGTTTAAGCAACTAACGCGTGTTGGAAACCTTGCCCAGGCATTGCAAGGTATCGAAGCCGCAGTGGATGTCGGTTTTGATCGCATTAAGCTAAATGCCGTTGTTCTCAAAGGCGTAAACGATGATGAGGTACTAAAGCTGGCTGATTTTGCCGTGTCGCGAAACCTTGATATAAGCTTTATTGAAGAGATGCCTTTGGGGCATATTGATTCTCACGCTCGAAACCAAACCCAAGTCTCCTCCAACTCAATTCGACAGCAGCTATCAGATCAATTTCAGTTGACTGTCAGCACAGAATCTACCGGTGGGCCCTCGCGTTATTTCGTATTACCTAACAGCCAGAGTCGTATCGGCTTTATTTCACCGATGTCCGATAATTTCTGCACCAGCTGTAACCGCGTGAGAATGACCGTGGAAGGCCAGCTTTTGCTTTGCCTGGGGAACGAGCACTCACTGGATCTAAGGGGCATGCTAAGAAACAACAAGATTTCCGATAATGATCTTAAAGCCGCGATATTGGGAGCAATTGGAAGAAAACCAGAACGTCATTATTTCGATTCAAACGATACCCAGATCGTGCGTTTTATGAGCCACACTGGCGGTTGATTCTACAAACCACTTCGGCGACGCTTTTTGCGCCGCTGCCCATACGCTGCACTATAGGTCAGGGCAAAAATTGCCATTAGGGTAGACGCATATCCCGGTATTCGAAGGCTAAAGTCTGCGCTGGAATGAACCGCAATACCCACAATACTCATAAAGCAGGCATAGCCTGCAATCTGAATCCAGTTTGAATGGGACGATGTACAGGCCACATAGGCTGCCCTTAGGGTAAATCCCACAAAGGTCGCGAGTGCCAGAAACCCAAATATTCCCAATTCGATCAAAAACTCCAGGTAGTCATTATGTGCGTGGTAATAAAAATCATGCCCTTCGATATCACCACGATATAAGGGAAAGGTCGAATAAAACGTGCCTGCTCCTGAACCAAACCAGAAATAGTCGTTAACCATTGGCAGGGCCGCTTCGACTACCGAAGACCTGGTTTCACGATCAACCATGGTATTTGCCACTTCATCAACCAGCCGATCCATACCAAAACGGCCACCTACAACAACCGCATCAACGACCAGAATGCTGGCAATAATTAATACCCAGGCAATCACCAGTCGCCGTTTTACCAGCATGTAAGCCCCGGCCGCACCAAAGAGCGCACACATAAAAGCCGCGTTCGCCATTCGCGAAGAGCTCATTACCAGCCCGACAACCAGGACAACAATTGCCAGACGCCAGGCCAATGATCCCGACATCATCAACCCCAGACTCCTACCCTGTAGATTTTCACCACCATCAAGTTTGCGTACATTCACCATGAGATAAGCCACCCCAATTGCCAATCCCAAATTCAGGTAGGCGGCAAAATGATTGGGATTGATGAATGTACCGGTTGCAGTGTTTGTAAAGAAAACTTTTGGGACAAGAAAGCCAAGATCCATCCCTGTCAGAACCATCATGCTGCCATAGAGTGCCTGGCATACGGCACTGGCAAAAATTAACACCAGAAGGACTTTGATCCTTTTCGGGCTGTGGAGTTGCAGGATTAAAAGGAACAAACCCAGATAGGCCACACCGAGCAGAAATGCTCTTTGAGTTGCGTAGATGTCTGTACTCCAGCCTATTCCACTTAAGCTTTGCAACAAGGCGATCAATTGCACCGCAACCATACAAGAGATAGGCCATGCACATCGACGCAAAAATGCTGGAAATTCGAACT
>JAURLY010000159.1 GCA_030830945.1 Gammaproteobacteria bacterium
AACGACGACATCAAAGTCTTTATAAACATCGCTGTGAGCGACACCAATACTGACGGTGTTAAGCCCTTCCTGCTCTACCTCGTTTTTGATTTTTTCAGCCTGTGAGGCAGCAGTATCCAGATCCTTGCCTGGGAACATCACCAGAAATTCTTCCCCCCCGTATCGCACGACCAAGTCTTCTGGATTACAGCAGCGCACGATGCATAGTGAAATTAGGATAAGAATTTCATCTCCTTTCTGATGACCCTGCTCATCGTTCAGCTGTTTAAAATGGTCAATATCTATCAGCAACAAGCTATAGCTACGGCGGTTATCAATCTCATCAACAACTTCAAATAGCTTGCGCCGATTCCACAAGCCCGTAGGCGAATCCTTAAGTGACATATCCTGACGTTCAATCTGGTCGGCGATAGCGTTGGTAATGGTTTTATGCATTCGCAATGTCAGGCTGAAAAACACAAAATAGAAGGTAGTTAGAAACGCGCCCAGGAAATTGATGTAATTGTTGTTTCTGGCGACATTTTGTTGCCCAGGGCAAGTCTGGTTATCAAATCCTTGCCCGCGTCCACGGTGAAGGTCTCGCGAGATGAAGTTGTGGTCAGTGAACAACAGGGCGAAGCATCTCAATTCCAGCAAGGGCCTGCCGTTACTGCGGATGTCAATGTGATTTTGGGTGGCCAGGTCCTATTTGAAGGGTTCAATATTCTCGGGCGATTGGCTGGGCAGCTGCGTTTAAGGGAATCACCCGGCGTGCCACAGCGAGTTGAAGGCAGCATTGAAATTCTTGATGGTACCTACAGTGCCTACGGGCAGGAGCTGACGATTGATCCTGGCCAACTGTTATTCAACGGGCCTGCAGAAAATCCTCGTCTAAATGTTCGAGCCTATCGAACGGTCGAGGGTAATCTGGTCGGTGTGCATTTGGGTGGCACGGTAGAAACACTTTCCAGCACCTTATATTCAGCGCCCGGATTACCGCAGACAGAAATCCTGTCGCTACTTGTGACCGGGAAATCACTATCAAACACTTCTTCTACCGAAGGAAATCAATTGGTTTCAGCGCTGACTAGCCTGGGTATTGCCCAAAGCTCATTGATCACGGAAAGTCTGCAAAATACGCTCAGTCTTGATATGCTGGAAATATCGTCGTCTGAAGATATTGAAGATAGTTCTGTCACGATCGGAAAGTATCTATCGCCCAAGCTGTTTCTCAGTTATGCACAGGATATTTTGACTCCCGAATCGAGTGTTAGCCTGGATTACTTTCTCTCTGATAAATTCAAAATTAACGCAAGGTCCGGCGGAGCCCAGAGCATGGATATCTTTTATCGGATTGAGCGTTGCCCCGATTGCTAGATAAACAAAACCTTGGCCAGCAGGAGGGCTGTGCTAAATCTCCAGAAGGCACTGATTGCAGTGCAGGTATTGGTTCTGGGGATCACTTAGCAAGATGCTCACAGACTCCGGGGCTTCCAGAAACAGGGCAGCTATTTTTTTGTACCAGTTCTTATCCTGGTTAAGGGACGCCAGTTTCACGCTTAGTTGCCCAAACAGGTCTCGCAGGATCTGCTCAAAAACAGACAACTGAGGCTCGAGTTGATACACCTGGAAGTCATCAGAAATACCGGCGAGGGATGCCGCCGAGTTTATCGCGTCAAACTGGTCTCCAAGATGATCAACCAAACCTAGCTCCAGCGCCTGAGTGCCTGTCCAAACTCGTCCGCCGGCAATAGGCTCAAGTTGCTCTATAGGCATATTTCGTCCTTCGGAGACAATTTGTAAAAACTGGCCATAAAGGAAATCTATTTGCGATTGGAAGATGTTCTTGGTTTGCTCAGAAAGTGGTTTGTCGAGTCTAAGTGCGCTTGAAAGAGGTGTAGTGTCGACTCCATCTGTACTTAATCCCAAAGCTTCCATACTGCGATTTACTACAGGAACCACGGCAAAGGCACCAATACTTCCGGTGATGGTAGAGGGTGTTGCCCAGATTTCATTTGCGGGGCTTGAAATCCAGTATCCCCCAGAGGCGGCGAGAGAACCCATAGACACTACAATTGGAATCCCGGCTTCTTTGTAAAGCTCCAGTTCGCGACGGATAATTTCAGAGGCAAAGGCACTGCCGCCAGGGGAATCCACTCGCAGTACCAATGCACTTAAATCCTCATTTAATCGTGCTTGCTTCAACTGATATGAAAGGCTGTCTCCACCTATGGATCCAGGAGTTTGAACGCCGTCAAATATCTGGCCTTTGGCGACCAAATATCCTATGCGAGGGCTTTCTTCCCGATAGGTTCTTACTTCGTTGTGATAGTAACTGATGGCGTTAGTAAAATTGTAAAAGTCACCTTCTTCATTGGCTCCTGCAACTGCCTGGATTTCCGACATCAATTGGTCGCGTGTAACCAGTTCATCAACCAGACCAGTTCTCTTGGCGACTTCACCCAGAGAGCTGCCGGATTCCAGCAAGTCCTGATCAATTTCGTGAGTGAAGCTGTATAGATCTTCGGGGTCAATATTGCGACGCTGCATAACGCCCTGTGTATAATGAGTCCAGAGCTCATCTATAAGTCTTTGCGATTGCTCTCGGCTTTCCGGGCTCATTTCATTGGCAATAAATGGTTCTACAGCACTTTTGTGTGGGCCTGTTCGAAAGACATGTACATCTACCTTGAGCTTTTCAAGGGCATCCGCCATGTAGGTGTTATAGCTGGAGATGCCGACTACTTCGACTGTTCCCATGGGATGCATCAGGATCCTGTCAGCATAGGAAGCCAATAAATACTGCTGTTGAGAGTAGTGGTCGGCTACTGCAATCACGGGTTTTCCGCTTTCCCTAAATTTGAGAATTGCTTTGCCGACTTCCTGGATTTTCGACATGCCAGCCGACTCAAGATCATCCAAAACCAGGGTCATGGAATTTATTCGCGAATCATTAGCGGCGGCCTCGATGGCTTGTACCAGTTCATAGACAAGTGTTTCCGAAGGCATATCGGGGTCAAACAACATATCTACGGGTTCAACATAGGTTCGCTGGTCAACCAGACTGCCTTCAAGCGCCACACGCAAAGCTCCGGATTCCGGCATCTCGAACGTATCGCGCTGACTGAAAATAGAACCAAGTGAAAATAGCAGGGCGATCAGGAAAATCGCTGTCACGACATTAATCAAGACCAGTCGAGTGCGCTGCAAAAAAGTGGAGATGCCACCAAAAAAACGTTTGAGTAAACCCTTGTTGTCCGGCATCTCTTATCCTTCGCTTGTCTGGTTTGATGGGTTGCCTGCGGCTTCAAAGACGTCTGCTCGCTGCTGCCAGCGACTATAAAACATCGACAGGGTAAACAAGATAACTATGTCAGCCATGACCAGGCTTTCGATCACCGTATTCCCGGGCGTAAAAAGGCTTTGTACAGTCACCATAAAGTATAACAATAGTACGAAGCATAGCAGGCTGGCAGCCCGATATTTGCGATAAACCATACCGGGTACGAACATTAACAGCGGCACAGTACTCACGGTGGTGCGAAAAACCGTATTAATCCCGGTACTGAGATGAGACCAGAGATAATAAAAAATCAGCAGCGCTAACAAAATAAAAATAATTTTTCGGCTAATTGCCGCTTTTTGGGTAAATGTTGTCATGAGTCAAAGTTTTTAATTGCGGTGGCAAGGCGAGCCATACGTTTTCCCATCGCATGACAAAGATGTTTTTCGTGCTCGGAAATCGGTAAATCCGAACGACTGCCGGCCAGATGCGATACACCATAAGGTGATCCACCCGTCTGCGTCTCACCAAGTGCGGATTCTGTATAGGGCAAGCCGGCCAATATCATGCCGTGATGCAGAAGGGGCAGCATCATTGAGAGCAGGGTAGACTCGTGGCCGCCATGCATAGAAGACGTCGAAGTAAATACAGCAGCAGGTTTGCCCGCCAGCTTGCCGCTCATCCATAGGGAACCGGTAGTATCAAGAAAATATTTCATTGGGGCTGCCATATTTCCAAAACGGGTAGGGCTGCCCAGAATTAGTCCATCGCATTCCACCAAATCAGTCTCCTGACAGTAGATTGCCCCATGTTCGGGTTGGGAGGGCTCACTGGCCTGATGGTTGGGAGAAACAGCGGGAACGGTTCTCAGGGTGGCCTCTGCTCCCGCTTGCTCGACGCCCTCAGCGATTAATTCGGCCATTTGTGCGTTGGCGCCGAAGCGACTATAAAAAAGAATCAGAATTTTTGTAGATTGCATGTTCAAAGGAGATTAAATAAGCTCAAGCACGTTTTCCGGCGGTCGCCCAAGTACGGCGTTGTCCCCTTTGACTACAATAGGGCGCTCGATCAGTTTTGGGTGTCGGAACATGGCGTCCAGAATATCAGTTTCGCTGATTGAGGGGTCTTTTAATCCCAGTTGCTTGTACTCATCTTCTCCCTTGCGGAGCAGATCCCGGGCTTTTACCCCCAGTTTTTTTGTCAGGCTAGAGAGCTCATTCGTATCCAATGGTGTTTCAAGGTAAAGAATAACCTCCGGTTGGATACCATTTTCCTGCAAAATGGTAAGGGTTTGGCGTGATTTGGAACACCGTGGATTATGATAGATTGTGTATTCGCTCATTGTTTCGGAAAATGTCAGTTGTATGTGTCAAATGTCGCGCATTTTATGCGCTAAACCCTTCACGGTTAAAGAATAACTGTAAATGAACAGATTACATTCTGTTGCAAGACTAGTTTGGGCCTATCTCGGGCTGGTCGGCAGGCGCTTTATCGATGATGGATGTTACCAAAGTGCCGCTGCGCTGACCTATGTATCGCTTTTTGCTGTTGTCCCGATGATGACAGTGACTTTTTCCATGTTCACCCTTGTTCCTGCGTTTAAT